>NZ_JANSIR010000019.1:13468-39262 GCF_047462155.1 Synechococcus sp. OH2 | reverse complement strand
TGGTACTGTCGCACCCAGCGGTGTACTGTTCTTTTGGTCACCACGAACTGTTCGGCTACCTAGCGGATAAAGGTCTTACCTACCTGATAAGCTGCTACAACTCTTTGCCATAAATCCAAAGAATGGGTTGGCCTCTCTTTCTCTCCTTCCTCTTGAATACCTGTACCCTATTTTAAATTAACGGGCTGTAAGCAGAACCTTAGGGCTTTGTCTCAAGGGACTGTCTAGGGGCGTCTTGACAGCGCCTTTGCGAGTCCGTCTGTGGACTGTGTAAGAATCCCCCGACTTTAGTCGGGGGGAGTGTCAACAGTTGACGACAGCCGCAAAAGGAGAGGACAGTTGCCGGGCGCCAACCCCAACAACCACCCTCCTAAGCTAATCAATCCAGCAATGGGAGGGGATCCCTAGGCAGTCTTCGGGCTGGGCAACCCGATCTTCTCCGGGATGGGCACATATTCTGCCACAATGGCCCGAAACTCGTCCCCATCTAGGGTTTCCCGTTCCACCAAGGTGTCGGCCAGGCGATCCAGCAGAGCACGGTGCTCCAGCAAGATTTGCTTGGCTTTCTGGTAGCAGCTCTCCAGGATTTGCCGCACTTGTCGGTCGATCTTGGCGGCCACATCTTCGGAGTACTCGACGCGGTTCATCCAGCCACCGCCCAAAAAGACTTCGTTGTTGGGCGGATCCCACATCAGCGGCCCCAACTCGGACATCCCAAAGCGGGTCACCATCTGCCGCACCAGGTTGGTGTTTTGCTGCAGGTCGTTGCTAGCCCCCGTCGTCACTTCCGAGTAGCCGAAGACAATCTCCTCAGCTGCCCGACCACCAAAACCGACCACCACCCGATCCAAGAGCCAGGCGCGGCTGTACATGCCGGAGTCGATCTGCTCCTCGTTGGGCAGTTGCTGGGCAAAGCCGCCGGCACCCCCGGAACGGGGGATAATGGTCACCTTGTTCAAGGGATCCGCGTGGGGCAAGAGGGTCATGAGCAGGGCGTGGCCGCACTCGTGGTAGGCGATCAGGCGCTTGCTCTTCCCGTCCAACAACGGCGGCTTGGTCAGGCCAATGGTGATGCGATCGATGGCGTCGTCGATGTCCTGGTTGGTGATGGCCTTGTGCTGACGGCGAGCCGCCAGGATGGCCGCCTCGTTGAGCAGGTTGGCCAGATCGGCGCCGGCAAAGCCAGGAGTGCGGCGGGCAATGGCTTCCAGGCTGACCTCCTCCGCCAGCTTCTTGTTGCGGGCATGGACGCGCAAGATCTCGTAACGCCCCTTGAAGCTGGGCCGATCCACCGTAATCTGGCGATCGAAGCGCCCTGGCCGTAGGAGCGCCGCATCCAGCACATCCGGGCGGTTGGTTGCAGCAATAACAATTACGCCCGAGTTGCCTTCAAACCCATCCATTTCCGTCAGCAACTGGTTTAGGGTTTGCTCGCGCTCATCGTTGCCGCCGCCGATGCCAGCCCCCCGCTGCCGACCCACGGCGTCGATCTCGTCGATGAAGACGATGCAGGGAGCATTCTCCTTGGCCTTCTTGAAGAGATCCCGCACTCGTGAGGCTCCTACGCCAACGAACATCTCCACGAACTCGGAGCCGGAGAGGCTGAAAAAGGGCACTCCCGCCTCACCGGCAATGGCTTTGGCCAGGAGGGTCTTACCCGTCCCAGGCGGCCCCACCAACAGCACGCCTTTGGGGATCTTGGCCCCTACGGCAGTGAAGCGCTCCGGCTTCTTCAGGAAGGTAACCACCTCTTGCAGCTCTTCTTTGGCCTCCTCGATCCCGGCTACATCGTCGAACTTGACGCCGGTTTTGGCTTCCATCTGGAAACGGGCCCGCGACTTGCCGAAGTTCATCGCTTGTCCAGGGCCGCCTGCTGCTCCGCCCGCGCGGCGCAGGAACAAGAACAACCCCCCCAGCAGCAGCACCGGGATGACCAGGTTGCCCAAGATCGCCCAGAAGGCGCTGCCATCGCGGGTAGGCACTACGGCCACCTCGATCCCCTGCTCGGTGAGGCGGTCCACCAGTTGCGGCACAGTGTTGGGCAGCAGGTTAACCCGGTAGCGGGTAGAACGCTGCGTTTGGGGGTCGACAGCCGTAACTTCGGCTACCAGGTTGTTATCGAGGAGGCGCACATCGGTAACTCGCCCCTCCTCGACGTAGCGCAAGAAGCGGTCGTAGGTGAGGGCAGAGGCCAGAGCGGCGTAGGCAGGTGGTGGCTGCAGCACCAGGCCGGATCCCTGCCAGAGACAAAAGCCCAGCACGAAGGCAATTAGCCAGCGCTGGGGGGATAGAGGCTTGTTCATAGAGAAGAGGAACACCCGGTTATTAAAAGTCCTTCAACAAACTTAACCTGTCGCTCCCCCAAGATACAAGCCTGCCGCAGCCTTGATAAAATGCTCGCAGCCGCAGTGAACGACTCCCGACACTCATCTTCGTTGAGCAAACACAACATGGCTGACGCCACGCTGCGCGCACCGATAGCGTACGGCCTTCCCGCTTCCCAGACTTGTTGGTACAGAGGTCTCAGCGTGCTGCCACCGTGTGACCCACGGCGGGAAACTCTCCAGAGATTTAATTTGTTCGCCTCACTTCTAACATGAACGGCTTTTATCCCGACACTGATTGGCTCTTGAGTCAACACAATTCACCCATACAGTGCGGGGCTTCCCGCCAATGAAGCTAAAGAACTCTCCTCCAATCCGATGGTCTGACCGCAGCCCTGTCCATCTAGCTTTGACACTTTTAAGTTTCCGGGCAAGCTGCTTGGACGCGGATCCCAGATTTTTGTAACCCAGGCGGCTCAGCCATGTCTTTTTCCTCAAGTGCCAGATCGGATCCCTGCTGCTTGGAAGCGGCTGCCAGTGCCGAGGCACCGCTTTGCGACCGCTCGTTGTGGGGGCTGGATCCCCAGGCCATTTTTTTGAATCACGGCTCTTTCGGTGCGACCCCGAAAAAGGTGTTGCAGGCCCAAAGTGCTTGGCAAGAACGCCTAGAGGCCCAGCCGGTGCAGTTTATGGGGGAAGAGCTGCCGCGGGCTTTGCGGGCGGCGGCGGCAGAGCTGGCCCAGTTTGTCGGGGCCGAACCGGAAAATCTCGTGTTTGTGGAAAATGCCACTGGCGGCATCAACACGGTGTTGCGCTCGCTGTCGTTTCGGCCAGGGGATCAGATTGCCTGTACCAACCATGGCTACGGGGCTGTCCGCCAGGCGTTGCGCTATGTCTGTGAACGCTGGGGGGCCGTGCTGGCGGAAGCGCAGATCCCCTTCCCCATTGCGGGGCCGGAGCAGGTTCTGGCAGCATTTGCAGCCATTCTCACCCCCCAGACTCGGCTGGCGGTGTTGGATCACCTCACCTCGCCCACGGCCCTGATCTACCCCTTGGCGGAGCTTGTTGGCCTCTGTCGGCAGCACGGGATCCCGGTCTTGGTGGACGGGGCTCATGCGCCGGGGGTTCTCCCGCTGGAGTTGGAAAGCCTAGGAGCCGATTGGTACACCGGCAACGCCCACAAGTGGCTGTTTGCCCCCAAAGGCTGTGCCTTTCTGTGGGTAGCCCCCCACCGCCAGGCCCAAACCCATCCCCTGGCCATCTCCCACGGCTATGGGCAAGGGTTCACAGCCGAGTTCGACTGGGTGGGCACCCGCGATCCCAGCGCTTGGCTGGCCATCTCGGCAGCCCTGGCCTTCATCCGGGAGCTGGGGGTGGAGAGGCTGCGCCGGTACAACCACACGCTGCTGCTGCAGGCGCGGCAGTTGCTCTTGGAAAAACTGGAAGGGATCCCACCCGCCCCTGAGAAGATGTTGGGCTTCATGGCGACCCTGCCCTTGCCACCCTTCTGGCAACAGTGGATCCCGGAGCTGCCCTTGGCGGAGCGGGCCCGCCGCCTGCACGACTACCTCTGGCAGATGCACCGCATCGAAGTTCCCATCATTCCCTTTGCCGGCCAGCTTTGGGTGCGCATCTCGGCCCAGGTTTACAACCATTTGGCTGAGTACGAACAGTTGGCGCTGGCCTTGCAGCGGTTGCCGAAGTGATGTGCGCCCTCACCCCCAACCCCTCTCCCAAAAGGAGAGGGGAGATGGGGTTGAGAAAGAGTTTCGCTGTTCTATCCGCCCTGGGTTTGGGCTGCCGGGAAAGTTCGGCTAGAGTCAGATCAGTAGCTGCGTTCACTTCTTGCTCGGATCCCCATGCTCTCTCCGGCTGCCACGCAAGCCCATCTAGGCCCCATCGATCTGGATCGCCTGCTCACGCCTGAGATCCAGCGGCCAGCCCGCTACTTGGGGAAAGAATTCGGCGCCGCCCACCGCCCCTGGGACTCGGCGCGGGTGCGTTGGGTGCTGAGTTACCCAGAGCTGTACGAGGTGGGGGCTTCCAACCTGGGCCACATCATTCTCTACAACATCCTCAACGCCCAGCCGGATCAGTTGTGCGACCGCACCTATCTGCCAGGCCCGGATTTGGCGGCCCGGATGCGGCAGTTGCGGATCCCGCTGTTTGCCGTAGAATCGCGCCGCCCCTTGCGCGCTTTCCACATTATCGGCTTCAGCCTGGCCTACGAGCTGGGGGGCACCAACATCTTAGAGATGCTGGATCTGGCCGGGATCCCGCTCAAATGGTGGGAACGGCAAGCCTTCACCCCGCAAGAGTGTCCCCTGATCTTTGCCGGTGGGCCGACCGCCACCTCCAACCCAGAGCCCTTTGCCGACTTTTTTGACTTCTTCGTCTTTGGGGATGGGGAAGAGGTACTGCCGGAGATCGGCCAGGTCTTGGCCGGATCCCTGCACAAGCCCCGCCGAGAAGTGCTCTTGGAATTGGCTCAGGTGCCGGGGGTGTACGTGCCCCAGTTCTACGAGGGGATCCCGCCCCGACCCATCGTGCCCGGCGTGCCGGAGCGTATTCGCCGCCGCGTAGCGCTGCCCCAACCGCAGTACTCCATTGGCCTAGTGCCGCTGGTGGCAACGGTGCACGACCGCCTGGTGATGGAAGTGCGGCGGGGCTGTACCCGCGGCTGTCGCTTTTGCCAGCCGGGCATGCTCACCCGTCCAGCCCGCGATGTGGAGCCGGAAGCAGTAGTGGAAGCGGTGGTGCAGGGCCTGCGCAAAACCGGCTACAACGAATTTTCCCTCTCCTCCCTCAGTTGCTCCGACTACCTTTCCCTGCCGGCGGTGGGGGCCGAGCTGCACAACCGTCTCCTTGGCCAGCAGGTTGCGCTCTCGCTGCCCAGCCAACGGGTGGATCGCTTCGATGGGCAAATTGCCGCCATCATGAAGGGATCCCGCCGCTCCGGTCTGACCTTTGCCCCAGAGGCGGGCACGCAACGGCTGCGGGACATCATCAACAAGGGCCTGAGCGATGCCGACCTCATCCGTGGCATCCGCACCGCCGTCCAGGAGGGCTGGGACAAAATTAAGCTTTATTTCATGATTGGCCTGCCCGGCGAGACCGACGCCGATGTCATTGGGATTGCCCGCACTGTCGAAATGCTGCAGCGAGAGTGTGCAGCCTTGGGTCACAAGAAGGTGGAGTTTACCCTCACGGTCTCCAACTTTGTCCCCAAACCCCACACGCCCTTCCAGTGGCATCGGGTAGACTACGCCGACGTGCAGCGCAAGCAGGGCCTGCTGCAAAAGGAACTGCGACGGCTGCGGAGGGTCAAGGCCCACTTCACCGATATCCGCTTCAGCATCCTGGAGGACTTTATCGGCAAAGGGGATCGCTCCCTGGGCCGCATGATCGAGCAGGCCTGGCGGGCCGGCGCCGGCCTGGACGCCTGGTGGGAAAACATCGACGCCGCCTATGCCGCCTGGGTGAAGGCCTATGGTGGCGAAGCCGTGGATCCCAGCGCCGACCCGGTTGCCCTTTGCGCCCATCTCCCCATGCGCGAGCTGGGTTTGGAGGATCCCTTGCCCTGGGATCACATCGATACCGGCATCGACAAAAAATGGCTGCAGAAAGACTACCACCGCGCCCTGGAAGCCATCACGGTGGAAGATTGTTCCTTTGAGAAGTGCTCCGCCTGCGGCATCTGCGGCCCCGGCTTTGGCCACAACATCGTTATCCCGCCCCCGCCCGTCCCGCCCCTGCAAAGCCGGCCCACCCCCACCCCGGATCCTCTCGAGCCAGAGCCGCCCGCCCAGCGCTTCCGCATCACCTACGGCAAAACCGGGGATCTGCGCTGGCTGGGCCACCTGGATCTGATGCGGCTGTGGGAACGGGCGTGTCGGCGCGCCGGCTTGCCCTTGGCCTTTAGCGGCGGCTATCACCCCATGCCCCGCCTGGCCAACGCCAACGCCCTGCCCATCGGCCAGGAAGGCTATGGGGAGATCCTCGATCTGGAACTCCTGGCCCGCCCTGGGGCTCCCTTTGCCCCGGAGGAGCTGCGCGCCCTGCTTGCCGAGCAACTGCCCCCCGAAATCTCCATCCAGGCCATTCAAGAGATTGGCCTGCGGGATCCCTCAGCCACCGAAGCCGTCTATGCCGCCGAGTATCAGCTCACTGTTAGCTGCGAGTCGCCTACTGCCAATTGGCCTGCCTGGGTTACCCAGATCCTGGATGCGCGGGAAATTTGGATTGAGAAATCTTCCAAGGCGGGCAAAGCTTCCCTCTTCAATGCCCGTCCCCTGCTTTACTACCTAGAGTTCCAGGGCTTAGCCCCTGACGGCAGTGCCTGCCTCTTCTACCGCGGCAGTTGCCGCAACGACGGCGCTTACCTGCGGCCCGCCCAACTGCTGCAAATGGCCGAGGCCTTGGGCCTGCCCCGCTGGACGCTACAGATGGCCAAGCGGCTGCGACTGCTCTGGGACAACGGCACCTCCGATCCCAACTGAGGAGCGGCCCCAGGATCAACCGGACAAAAAGGAGACCAGGGCTGCTTCCCGTCCCTGTCTGGGCTGAGGGATCCGACAGGCGCTATTTCTATTGCTGGCTTCTGCCGCTGCAGGGCTTGCCAGGATCAACCTGGCCAAAGGCAGGGCAGGCATCTTCTGAAATGGAGACACAGAAAGATAACTTGGCAGCCCCATACTTTTACTCTAAGGTGGAGCCGAAGAGACCCTGGGCAACTCTGGTTGCTCGCCAATGGTGCTTATAGAGTTAGTATACTTAGTAATGAGGCGTACTGTTTCCAGGCGAGCACCTAATCACGGTGAGAAAACCGGGCGGTGGCAAGCGCCTAGGGGATGCCAACGTCTCAGCCAACCTGAAAGGACTCTGTCCCGCTACGCGAGCAGAAAAGTGAGCAGAACCTTGGAACTTTGCCCCAAGGAACTGTCTAGAGGCGGCTTGACAACGCCTTTACGAGTTCGTCTGTGGACTACGTAAGAATCCCCCACCTTCAGGCGGAGGGAGTGTCAATTCTAACTCAGTACCCAGGTCAGGTAACGGGCGCAACAGGGCCCAGTTGATAGGTGGTACAGAGAGGTGTGCCCCTTTGGCCTGTCTCTAGCATTCTATTTTCACCTGAGAAGGTGTTTCTTTCTGCGTGCAAACTCTGTCTTTCTGTGGATCTAGGCTGGCACAATTGGGCTTCTGCCACAAACCATCATCTAATTTCTTCTGGGGTGCCTGAGGCGGAGTGGTGTCATCTTGCCTCCCGAGCCTATCCATGAATCCCCATGCAAATCCCACCCAATCCTAAGGATGCGATGAGCTTGGATTCACCTCATCGATGGTGGAGTGGAAGCCCAGCAAATCGGTCATCCTCCGTCAAAGTAGAGCTTAGGGTAATGGACAGCCCCATGATGAATCGATTTTGGCTAATTGAGCGGATCCCGACAAAAGAACAGCACCTCGCCGCAAGGAGGGTTCAATCCACAACCGCAGGCCCTGGGGGCGGGGAGGAAGGTTAATGCCCAGGCAGATTGTCATTGACGAGCAACATCGCGTCGCTGCTGTCTTCGCTGAAGACCAAGTGCAAGAGCTGATCGTTGCTAGTGGCACCCACCAGGTGGGAGATGTCTACGTCGGGATCATCGAGAACGTCCTGCCCAGCATCGACGCTGCCTTTGTCAACATCGGCTCCGGCGAACGCAACGGCTTTATTCACGTCAGCGACCTAGGCCCGCTGCGCCTTAAGCGCAACCATGCCTCCATCTCCGAGCTGGTTCTGCCCCAGCAGAAGGTGCTGGTGCAGGTGATGAAGGAGCCCACCGGCAACAAAGGGCCACGCCTCACCGGCGATCTGGCCTTTCCAGGGCGGTACTTGGTGCTGCGACCCTACGGCAAAGGGGTTCATCTGTCCCGCCGCATTGAGGATCGGGAAGAACGCAATCGCCTGAAGTCGCTGGCCATTTTGATCAAACCCCCGCAGATGGGTCTGTTGGTGCGCACCGAGGCCGAGGGGGTATCTGAAGAGGCGATGATCGAAGACCTGGAGCAATTGAAAAAGCTCTGGGAGGATATTCAACAGCAGTATCAGGCGGCACGAGGGCCAGGGCTGCTCAGCCGAGACGACGATTTTATCCAGCGGGTGCTGCGGGACGTTTACTCGGAGGATGTAAACCGCATCGTTACCGACTCTGTTGCTGGCGCAAAGCGGGTGCGCAGCTATCTGCAAGGTTGGAACAAGGGCCAGATGCCGCCCGGCGTCGTGGTCGATGCCCACCGTGATCCCACCCCCATCCTGGAGTATTTCCGGGTCAATGCAGTCATCCGGCAGGCGCTGCGACCGCGGGTGGATCTCCCCTCCGGTGGCTACATCGTCATCGAGCCCACCGAAGCCCTGACGGTGATCGATGTCAACTCCGGCTCTTTCACCCAATCGGCCACCTCTCGCGAGACAGTGCTGTGGACAAACTGTGAGGCGGCCACCGAGATTGCTCGTCAACTGAGGCTGCGCAACATTGCCGGCGTGATCGTGGTGGATTTCATCGACATGGATTCCCGCCGCGACCAGTTGCTGGTTTTGGAGCACTTCAACAAGGCCCTCGCCCACGACAAAGCCCGCCCTCAGGTGGTTCAGTTGTCGGAATTGGGGCTGGTGGAGCTCACCCGCAAACGGCAGGGGCAAAGTCTTTACGAGATCTTCGGCCACTCTTGTCCTACTTGTGAGGGGCTAGGGATCCTGGCCCGCCTGCCAGGAGCTGAGCCAGGACGGCTGTTGACGGTCGAAAGTGGCCTGCCGGTAACGTTGCCTACTGAGGGGGAGGAGGGCGAAGAGGACGGTTCCAGCCCAAGCCTGCTCCAGGAGGGCGACTCGCAGCGGACGCGTCTGCGGCTGGGGAGCGATGGGGTGTCGCGAACCGAAGGCCGTGTCTCCTTGCGCCGCTCCCGTCCCACCCCAGAACAGCGACCGGATCTGGAGGAACCACGGATTGAGGTGGGGCGCAAACGCCCCCGCGACGAGTGGGTGGATCCCCGCGTAGGCCAGCGCCCAGTTTCCCGGAGCGGGGACATTGGGGCAGAAGGGGGCAGCCTGGAGCCGCCGGGGGAAGATCTCTTGCCGCCGGCAGGGGGCGGAGCGGAGCAGAAGCGCAAAGAATCCCGGCGTCCTGACTGGGGAGAAGATGCGGAAGAGCAGGGTTCCCGCAAAGACCAGTCCGCCTCTGGGCGATCCGCTCGCGCCGGTGGGGTGGAGTTCCCAGAAAGCCGTCCAGCCCGGCAAGCCATTACTGTGGAGATGACCCCCTTGCAACAGCGGGTCTACTCAGAGTTAGGGCTGTCGCCGCTGTTGCTCCTGGATCAGCCACCGCCCTCAGGCCGCGACACAGTGGTGATGGTGGCCCTGCCGGGCACTGTAAAGATGGCCAGCCCGGAAGAGGCGGAGGCCGGTGCAACTTCTGGCAACGGCACGGCGGAGAGGTTTCCCCCTGAAGCCGCCGCTTTGCCGGAGCAGGAGCCGGTGAATACTCTTCCCCCACCAGAGCTCCCCGAGTCGGAAACTCCGCCTCTGTCATCAATGGCGGAGCCGGCGGCAACGGTGACGCCCCAGGAGGTAGTCATCGACCCGTCTCAGCAATCTCCGGCAGCCTCCAGACGACGGCGCTCCCGCAGCAGCTAGCCAGCCCGTTGAGCCCGGGAGCAAACCCCGCCGTTGGTCAGTTGGCTCAGTCTAGAGTATCGTTGACTCCAGAGCTTGGGGTATGGACAAGGCAGCGCAACCCAGCCTGAGGTGGGAGGGATCCCTGTGGCAACGAGGGATGCAGCGCGTGGCGGGGGTGGATGAGGTGGGGCGAGGGGCTCTGGCCGGGCCGGTGGTGGCAGCAGCGGTGATTTTGCCGGCCCATCTGGAGCCGGAGGCGCTGTCAGGGGTGAAGGACTGCAAACAACTGCGCCCGCCGCAGCGTGCCTACTGGGCGGAGCGGATTGCCCAAGTAGCCCTGGCCGTAGGCATTGGCAGTGCCTCTGCTGCCGAGATCGACCGGCTCAACATTCGCCAGGCCACGCTGCTGGCCATGCAACGGGCGCTGGCGCAGGTGGGGGAAGTGGAGCACATCCTGCTGGATGGGTTGCCGTTGGCAGAGCTGGGATCCCGGCAGACGGCGCTGATCAAGGGGGATCAGCTCAGCCTCTCCATCGCCGCCGCTTCTATCGTGGCCAAAGTCTGGCGGGATACCCTGATGCAGAGCTGGGATCAACAGTACCCCGGCTACGGCTGGCGCACCAACGTCGGCTATGGCACCCAGGAGCACCGATTGGCGCTGCAGCGCTTGGGGCCGAGCCCCCAGCACCGCCGTAGCTTTGCTCCCCTGCGAGACTTGCAGGCAGGCGAAATTGGAGGGTAGGATAGGGACTATGCACTGCCCACGTAGCTCAGCGGACTAGAGCACTGGGTTCCGGTCCCAGGGGTCGGAGGTTCGAATCCTTTCGTGGGCGTTTCTTCCAGAAGCCGACAGCGGAGGAGCACTTCTCTCAGCAGGATCTGGATCTAAGCCTTAGCTAGGGGCTTGCAGTTGGTTCCGGTAGCACATAAACGGACTCCACCTGGCCTCCTGCTGCTGGCACGGCCTGGATGGTGCCTTTTTCGATGTGATAGATGACCTTTTCTGCTTGCAACTGATTTTCCCCTTGGCGGATGGTAACCTGGCCCTCCAGCTCGATTCGCTGCTCCTGGCTGTAGTACACTGCTCTCTGGGCGCGGGCCGTGAGGCGCTCGGCAGGGAAGCTGAGGGTGACGTTGCCGGTGGCTACAAACACCCCCCTGTTGGCATTGGCCTCCTGGACATCGGCGCTAATGCTGATGGCACGCGGGCTTTGCCCCCAGGCCAGGCTGGGGATCGCCAGCAGCAGCGCCACCCCCACCGCCCAGGCCAGCCCCCTTAGCTGGCACCTGTTTCTCTGCTCAAGGTCGATCCCAACCGCCATGCGCGTCACCTCAATCAAACCACCCCACCTGCCAGTCTAGCCTGGGATCCCTGGCCCCGCTGGTGGGGCAGTGTGTTAGCTTAATCGGCGCGAAGCCCCGCACTGTATGGGTGAAGAGCCAATCAGTGTCGGGATGAAAGCCGTTCGTGCTACAAGTGGGGAGCACAAGTTAAATCTCTGGAGAGTTTCCCGCCGTGGGTTGCAGGGTGGCCGCACGCTGAGACCTCTGTACCAACAAGTCTGGGAAGCGGGAAGCCCGTACGCTATCGGTGCGCGCAGCGTGGCGTCAGCCATGTTGTGTTGACTTAACGAAGATGGGTGTCGGGAGTTGTTCACTCCTTACCATTGCCTCCCTTGGGCAAAGCTTGGGCCAGTTGCTTTTCCAACTCGCTGACCCGCTGCAGCAACTGGCGGTTGGTTTCCAGCAGCTCCCGCGCCTGGCTGCTGAGATAGGGATCCGATTCCCACCAGTTGATCCCAATCTCCTTGGCCTTGTCCACCGAAGAGATCAGCAGCCGAATGCGGACATTGAGCAGCTCCACATTGCCCACCGAAACGGTGATATCCCCGGCGATGACAATGCCCTTATCCAAAACCCGCTCCAAGACATCGGCCAGAGAGGAGCCATGCGTTGCCGTGGCCAGAGATTGAGAGGTAATAGGCACAGGGAATTCCCCTCCAAAGTTTGCGAAAGCATACAAACAAATATCAGCCGGGCAGTTGATCCAGCAAATAGTTGAGCACCTGGGCTCCTTCCTCGTAGCGCTTGCCGGCCCGGGGCAACAGCACGTCGGCACACAAAGCGCGAAAGTCGGCATTGTCTTTGCTCACCGCCAGCTCGTGCTCCTTGACGATGCGCCCGATCATCAGACAACTGCGCAGGCTAGGGTGGCGGGTCAAATCCAGCTTGCGGCGAAAAGCCCGCACAATGTGCACGATCTTGAGGGCATCGGGGGCAGATAGACCAATGCGGGCAGTGAGGATCTCTTTTTCGGTCTCGATGTCCGGTTCCCCCATATCGATGGTGATCATCCGATCCAGCAGCGCATCTTGGGCCTTGTGAACCCCGGTGTATTCCTCTGGGTTAGAGGTGAAGATGGCCCGGAACTGGGGATGCACCCGCAGATATTCGGAGCGGTTGCTATCTGGCGGCAACACCAGCAGCCTCTCTTCCAAAGCGCTCAGGAGGGCGTTGTTGGCCTCAGGACGGGAGCGGTTGAACTCGTCGTAGATGAGGGTAAAGCCCTCGCGGCAGGCCAAGGTGAGGCGGGCATCCACCCAGCGCTGCCGCACGTCTTCTTCCATTTTCACCACCGAGTGGATGAAATTATCCACCACCCGCCGATGGGTAAAGCCGGTGCGCCCGCCGATCAGGTCGGAAGAATCAAAGCGATCATCGCCGTAGATCAGCATGATGGGGCGGCCCAGCAGGCTGGCCAAATGCATCGCCAGGGTAGTCTTGCCCGTGCCCGAAGGCCCCCGCAGATGCACCGCAAAACCCGACTGCAGATAGCGCAAAGCGCGGCGGGTAATCCGCTCGATGTAAGGAGTGTTCACAAATTGGCGGGGACGCGCCTGCAGAACCGTGGCCATAGCAATACCCAACTCTCAATTGCCGTGACGCTCTTGCCTTGACTATAGCCGCAACGGTTTTCTTGCGCTCCTAGGGATTGCGCTGGGCTCAGACCACAACCGTCGCTGACACCATACGCCGCAAGGTGGCCAAGATTTCCGCGGGATCCACCCCCAGATCCACCGCAACCCGGGCCAGCAGATCCCGCAGCAGCTCCCGATCCCCGATCACCTGCAGCAAGGTTAGGTTAGGATTCTGCGCTTGCAAAGCCTCTACATACTTGCAGACGTAGGCCATGATGCGATCCGAACTTTCCTCCTGCGCCGAAGCAGGCGGAGCTGGGGAGGGTTCAGGGGGTGCCCCAGAAGGGGGAGGAGGGGCTGTGTTGTCTGAGACTGGAACTCCAAGCTCTGGTTGGGTAACCTCAGACGAAACCGTTGCTGTAGCTTTGACCGAGCTCTCAGGCGGCTTATCACCCTCTTCAGATTCCTCAAGATCTGGGACAATGGCCTGATCCCCTGGGATCCCATTCCCCCACATCTGCTCGTGCAACGCCCTGCGGAAAGCCGCCAAAGCCTGCCGCAAAGCCTCGGCCTCTGCCCGCTGTTCTTGAGCAATCTGAGCCAGCTCCTGCCGCGCCAGTTGCTGCAAAGCTTGTACCCGCTGCCGCAATTCGGCACAGAACGCCTGCCGCACTTGTCGGGTTTGGTTAGCCATGGCCTGCCGCGCCTGGGCACAGGTGCTCAGCAGGCTCTCCACCGTCGCAGCCAAGTCGGCCCGAAAAGTCCGCAGCTCCTGCTGTTGGGCCTGCGATTGGGCGGCTCGTTCTTGGGCCATGCGAGAGAGAAGCTCCGCCACTGCTTTGGCCCGCTGGGCCACAGCCTCCAGGCGAGAATGCTCGTCCAAGGCCCGCTGCGCCACCCGGCTCTGCTCCAGGTTGCGCAGTTGGCTGCGACTTTGTTCCCTCTGCTGCCGTATTGCCTCTTGTCGTTCCTGGCAACGTTGTCTCAGCTCGGCCATCAGAGCGCGGTGCTGCTCCAGTCGCTGCTGCCGGGATCCGCTCAACAAACTTTGATTTTGAGCCGCCCGCCGGCTACGGGCCGCGGCCCACTGTTCCTGCAAACTCATGGTGTGCAATCCCCCTACGTCCTTCTCAATGCCTGGGCGAATGCAGTTCTCCGCTTTTTCCCAACTCGCTCTCCACCAGCACGGCCTGTAGCTCAACACCACCGCCCAACTCGATCCCCAAGCCGAAGCTAAGGAAACAAGGCAGAGATCGACAGCAGATCCCTGCCTCGCCTTCTCGACGACCCAACCCTTCGACCCCCGCGGTGTTGAAGGCAAGGGGATCGAGTGATTGGGGCAGATTTAGACGGCAGGGGCAGCAGCGGTAGCCGTCAGGCCCACAGCCTCGGCGTATTTCAGATAGGTTTCCACCGAAGCCACAACGACGCGCGCCTCAATGGCCAACAGCTCGATCCCCACCAAAGAAACCCGCACCCAGGCATCGACCACGATCCCTTTGTCCAAAATGCGGTCGATCACTTCGGCCAAGCTCGAAGAAGAGTTCACTTTCTCGACTGCCATAACGATCTCTCCTGCACAGATGATGGTTGAAAAAGACAAACAATTCGGTAGCAAAACAGCAGGCAACAAGGATCCCAAGCTGGGATTTGCCTTCCCCAGGGCGACAAGCGCACTTTCTGTCGCCCCAGCCCTATTCTGCTAACTTTTTTCGGGGAGAACACCCGTAGATTCGCTTAAAAAATACGGCAGGTCAACAAGACTTACCGTCTTTTCCAAGCGCCATCCCCCCTACATAGTACCCGCCGAAAGAAAAAGTGGGTCAGGGGGTAAGAGTGTTTTTGGATCCCGGCTATGGAGATTGTCCAGCCAAGGTGCGGGCCAGCAGGGATCCCCTATACTGAGAGCAGTGCGCTTGCTGTCCTTTCGCTGGCCAAGAGGGCTGCCGTGACCGAGTTCAACACTGGGATCCCAAGTGTGCGCCGCCTGCAGAAGGTGATCCGGGAGCGGGAAATCTTGGAAGTTAAGCTCAACACAGGAGATGTCTTCGTCGGCCAGTTGCGCTGGCAGGATCCCGACTGCCTCTGTTTGGCAGACGCAGAGGGACAAGAATCGCTGCTGTGGCGCTCGGCCATCGCCTTTGTCAAAGTCAGGCCCCCCGCCTAAGCCCAAACCCCTGCAGCCTCTTCGTCACATCTGCTTCCTGGCGGTGGCGCTCTCTCTGTTGCACCCATCGACGGCTGTGGCCAAAGCCCGCGGCGAAGAGGTTATGATTCAGCTAGAAGTGTACTGTACAAGAAAAAAACTACCACCCTCCCCACTGCTATGACAACGGGTCTCATCGAGCTGAGCCTGCAGCCTGTTGCCCAACGGCACAATCACTACAGCCGCGAAGACTTTTTTCGCTTCGACCTTGCCCAGGGATCCCTGGTGGACTGGACGGGCACCCGCAATGTCTTGGTGAGCGAGGATTTTATCCTAGGCCTACAGCAGGGCTTAGAAGAAGAAGTGGGGGATGCCTCCGCCTCGTTGATGTACACCATTGGCCGCGAGTGGGGGCGCAACGATGCCATCCACTTCTCCCACTGGTTCGAGGAGGAGTATCGGCGCAAGCCGAAGCAGAGCCACCTGATGTTTCTTTTGGAAACCTGGTGGTGGCCTTTGACCTCGCAAGGCTGGGGGCGCTGGGAGGTGGAGACTGAGGGCCGGCGGCAGGGATTTATTTTCATTAATCTGTTCGACTCCGCCGTGGCCCGGACCCTGGGGGACGTGGGTAAACCTGTTTGCCACCTCTACGCCGGCCTATTTGCCGGGTTTTTCAGCGCCATGGTGGAACGACAGCTCAACTGCATCGAGATCCAGTGCTATTCCATGGGGGAAAGCTACTGCAAGTTTTTGCTGGGTAGTAAAGATCGCATCGATGCGGCTGCCTTTTGGCTCAACGAAGGGGCCACTGCCGGCGAAATTGCCCAAAAGCTGCGCTCTGGGCAAGGAGTGACCAAGTCATGACGGCAGAGGTTTTTCTGGAAGAGTCGGTGCAGAGCTTTTTTGCCCGCCTGAATTGGGATAACCGCCCTCTGCAAGACCCCTCCCTGCCCATGCCTTTTGTACGAGTGCAAGAGCACTTCGGCTCCATCCCCTGGGCGGGGGATCCCCTGGCCTTGGCGGCCCGTTCTATGGGATCCCTGGCGGCAGCGCCGCCGCAGGCTGAAGAGGAACAGATCACTTTGGCCGATTTATTCAGCCTGTTCTGAACTCCGACACCCGCTAAGCACCGACCAACACTTGGGAGAGGTGAGATGGTGAGCCCACTGGAGCAGATGCTAATTGAGGCAGAGGCCCGCTACCTCACACCGGAGCAACTGGAGCAGCTCAAGGCCTATGTACTGGGCTGGCCCAAAAGGCTGCACGTGTACCGGGCCGTACGGGAGCGGGAGAGCCAGATGGTAAGCCGCACCCTAAACACCCTTCAAAAGGAGATGCCCAACCTTTCCTCTCAGGTGGTGGATCTCTGCCAGCGGCACCTGCTCCTGTTGCTGCGTTACAGCGCCCTGGCCATGTTGCTCCAGGACGAGAACCTGTTGAAGGAGCGGCTGATCGAGTGGATGGAGGAAGAGGTGCGCCTGTACAAGCTGCAAAGCGCCTACGAGGTTGCTTATCGGATTTGTCAGCAAGAGCTAAGGGATCATCTGGCCCCTGGAGAGCTAGAGTTTATTCGCCCCTTGATTACCCAGGCGCAAGCAGCTTTGCTCTCTTTGGACGGACTCAGATCAACTGAGTAGAGGTCCCTTCTGCTGAGTTTCCCAATTACGCTGCCCTACTTGATAGCCCAGGGATCTTTGACATATGGCCGGCACCACCGCTATCCCCAATGGCTCCACCAGCTTCGACCCCTATACGCCTGTTTTGGGCAACTACTACGCGCCCAGCGCCTATCTGCAAGGCGATCTGGAGTCCGGTTTGCTGGCAAGTCGCCACGGTGACCGGCTCTTGGCCCTTCCAGAAGCATTGCTACGGGGCATCTACACTGGCTTGGAATATGAGACAGGGCAAGCCGCCCGCCTGGTATTGCGCAACTGTGGCCGTATGTGGGGCAAAGAGTTTTTCCGCCGCTTTGCCCAGGAGCTCTCCGACTACTACCAGAAGCCTTTGTCCGAGCTGGAGATGGGGCTCTTTTTACAAAATCTCAAACAAGCCTGGAAAACCCACGGCTGGGGGCTGATCGACATCGACTGGACTTACAAAAATCAGGGGGTGCTGGTGGTGTCAATCCGCAACTCTCCCTTTGCCGCTGCCACACCCCCTCACTTCAAGCGCCCGATGGGCTTTTTGGAGGCAGGGCTGTTGGCCACCTGGTTTAGCCAGTTGACTGGCCAGGATCTGGCCTGTGTGCAAACCACCAGCGAGGCTTTGGGAGCGAAGAGCAACTTGTTTATCTTGACCGCTGCCGCCCGCCTCAAGGAAGGAGAGGCCTGGGTGGACTCCGGCCTCAGCCACGACCAGATCCTGGAGAAGTTGTTACAGCGCGCCCCGTAACCCGATCCAGCAGCGGGATAGGATCCCTTCGAGACAAGTCTGTATAATTCTCTGGGAGCAAGACGAGCTCAAGCGCGTGAGGGTGTAGCCATTGGGGTGGCGGGTCAGAGCAATCCGAGGGGCCATCACCGTTCCGGCCAACACTGCCGAGGCCATTGGTGTGGCGGTGAACGAGCTACTGGACGCCCTGGAACATCGTAACGCCATCAATCCGGCGGAGTTGGTGAGCGTCATTTTCTCGGTCACCCCCGATCTAAACGCGGCCTTTCCCGCCCAATTTGCCCGCCGCCGCCCCGGCTGGGAGTTGGTGCCTCTGTTGGACGTGCAACAGATGGACGTCAACGGCGCTCTGCCCCGTTGTATCCGCGTTTTGATCCAACTGAATACCCCGCTGGCTCAAGCTGAGATGCACCACGTCTATCTGCGAGGTGCCCGCGAGCTACGGCCCGATCTCAGCCCAGTCTAGGAAGATAGCTTCTCCCGCAAGCGAGCCTCCCACTGCTGCAGTTGCTCTTGGCGGGCAGCCACCTCGGCTTCGCGACGACTCAGCTCTTGGCTTTGCCGGGTTAAAGATTGGCGCCAGCTTTCGATCTCCGCCAAGTCGGCTAGGCTGCAGGCCTGCGAGAGGCTGTGCAACATCTCCACCAACTTCATCGCCGCCTCTTCCACGCGCTGCACCTGCCGATTTTCCGCAAGCTCAACCAGCAGCAATACCCCCACGTTGTAGGAGGCTGCCTCCTTGGAGGTAACCCGTTCCGGCTGGCGCAGCGGCGTCCAAACTCCACCCTCGGCTTGCTGCGCCAAGAGCTGCAGCTCCGCCTGGCCAAAAAGACTTTTCTTGTCTACCCGCGCCAGATACAGCATGAAGCCTACTGGAATGTACAGGCCATCCTAGCACCGATCCCCTTCCTTTGAGGGATCCTGCCCTAAAACCGGGAGGGTTGTCCCCGGGAGGATCGATGTTAGGATCGGCTGTGAAATGGGCAAGGCCTGACGCCTTCCTGTTTTCATCAGTTTAGGGATCCCTGGCATGTTTCTCACCCAAAGCCCCTATTTTTTGATGGCAGCGCTGGTGGCGATTGCTAGTGGGGCCATCTTTGCCGTTCGCTTTATCAAGCGCGAGGCCTCCGCAGAGTCGGATGTGATTTTCGCAACGATGGGCCTGATCTATTCCGTCTGTCTGCTCTTGGAAGGTCAGCGCCTGATCCCGTTGCTGTTTTTTGCCCAGGTGCTGCTGGCGGTGATGGCCGGCTGGTTTGCCCTCGAAACTTTCCGATTGCGGATCCGCCTGAACGAAAAGGTACGGCAGGTAGGCAGGCTTCGTCCGGTCGTGCGGGACCGGGGCTTCACCCGCACCTATCCACCGGATGGCTATCCAAAGACGCGCAGCGTTTCCACGGGGGCTAGCGGATCCCGCATTCGCGACACTTCCTCCGCCAGTCGCTCCATTCCTGAACGTAGCGAGGAGCCAGCTCGTCGCCCGCGGCCCCAACTGACCAGCGATACCCGGGTGCGCCCGCGCCGTCGCCCGGAAGCGGAGGAGTATTACGACGAGCCAGAGACCCGCTCCCGTCGAGACGCCGAGTACGATGAGCAGGCTCCCCCTCGCCGCCCGGCTGCCGAGGACTATCCCGAGGATGCGCAGGAAGAACGGGGCACAGTCACCCGCCGCCGTCCCCCTCGTCTGCCTCAAGACCAGGAGGAGGGCTATGCCGATGAAAAACCTCGTCGTCCCTCCCGCCGCGTTGTCGAGGTAGAATCGGTGGAAGTGCAAGAGGCGGAGCCAGACGAGTACGAAGATGATTTGTTCTGACCTCACCCTCAAGCCGTTCTAGCCTAAGGGCGACTCCCAACTGCTTTCCTCCCGGAGAGATCTTAAGCCGGTTGGAGAGGGCTGTAGCTGTCCTTATCCATCGATCCTCAACCTGTGTTGCGCATACCAGCAGCGATGCCGTTGATGGTGAGCAGAGCTCCCCGCAGCAGTTCGGCGCGGTTGTACTGGGTGTTGTGAAGGTGGGACTTTTGCTTACCACGCAGGCGCTTGAGGAGCGAGACCTGAATAAACCCGAGAGGCACGATTGAACGGTTGCGCAGTTGCACCGAGCGCTTCAGGTAGGGGTCGTTCTCCAACAGCTCCTTGTGCCCTGTAATTTTCAAAACCATCTCGCGGGTGCGGTACATTTCTTGGGCAATGCACTCGAAGAGCTCCATCGCCCGCGCCAGGCGCTCGGGGGAGCTCATCTCTCGCACGTAATGGCGGGCAATTTGCAAATCTGCCTTGGCCAGGGTCATCTCCACTTTGGAGATCACCATGCGGAAGAAGGGCCACTCGCGGTAGAGATGCTGCAGGTGGTTGAGGTTGTGCTCGCCTTTAGCCGCGTATTCCTCCAGAGCGGTGCCCACTCCATACCAGGCGGGCAAGAGAAAACGGCTTTGCGTCCAACTGAATACCCAGGGAATGGCCCGCAGGGATCCGATATCTTTCGAGTTGCCGCTGCGGCGGGCAGGGCGGGAGCTGATCTGCAGTTGGCCAATTTCTTCAATGGGGGTGACCTCGTGGAAAAACTCCACAAAGCCCTCCTGCTCATAGACCAGGTTGCGGTACACCTGGCGAGAGCGCTCTGCCAGCGATTCCATCAGGCGCGACCACTCGTGCAGGTCATTGGGGTAGGTGCGCAGCAGGCTTGCCTGAATGACGGCGCTGGTAACAGTTTCCAGGTTAAAAATGGCCAGATCCTGGAGAGAATACTTGGAGGCCAACACCTCTCCCTGCTCAGTAATCTTGATGCGGCCCCCCACGCTGCGTCCCGGCTGGGCCAAAATTGCCTCGTAGGCTGGCCCTCCCCCGCGCCCCACCGAGCCACCCCGGCCATGGAAGATCTGCAACTTCACACCATAGGACTCGGCCACTGCCTGCAGCCGCTGCTGGGCTTTGTAGATCTCCCAGTTGCTGCTTAGAAAGCCAGCATCCTTGTTGCTATCCGAGTAGCCCAGCATCACCTCCTGTAGGTTTTCCTGCTGGGCCAAGTACTGGCGATAGAAAGGAATCTCCAACAACTGCCGCAGCACCTCTGGTGCCTGCTTGAGGTCTTCAACGGTCTCAAACAGCGGCACCACCGCCAGGGATCCCCGCCCGCTGATGGGATCATAAAGGCCCACCTCCTTGGCCAGCAGCAGCACCTCTAGCAGATCGCTCAGCTGGCGGCTCATGCTGATTACATAGGTTTGGCACATGGCCGGTCCAAACTCCTGCTGCAGCCGGCGCAGGGTGCGAAAGGTGGCAATCAGCTCTGCCGCCTTATCGGAAAAGGGAGCTTCTAGAGGGATGAGGGGCCGGCGGGTTTGCAGCTCCCGCAGGAGAAAAGCCGTTTTTTCCTCCTCCGTCATCTCGCTGTAGGACCGCGGCAAGATCCGCAGGTACTCGAAGATCTCGGTGAGAGCGGCCTCGTGGTAGCTGCTGTCTTGGCGGATATCCAGGTGGGCCAGATGGAAGCCAAAGACCTGCACCTGGTGAATGAGGTGATCCAACTGGCGGCAGGAGAGGCCACTGTTTTTCAAGCTGCTCTGAATAAGCTGCAAGTCGGCCAGAAATTCTTCCGCATTGGCGTAGGCGTTGTCCAGAGGGGGCGGGACAGGCAGGCAAGCAGAGTCGGCCAAATGGCGGTTGCGCTCCCGCGTCAGCTCCAGCCGCCGCTGGATGTAGCTAAGCTTGAGCCGGTAGGGCTCCTGGCGATATTGCAGCGAAAAGGACTCGTAAACCTCCGGCATGAGGCGACGATCCTGCTCAAGGGCATCCAGCAACTGGCTGTCCACATCCCCCCAGTGCAAAGAGACGCTCAAGGTTTTGGTGAGCGCCTTTACCGACTCGATGTACTTGCCCAAAATTAGGTTGCGCTGGTAGCGGGCCGTTTGCCAGGTAACGTCGGCAGTGACGGAAGGGTTGCCGTCCCGATCCCCGCCTACCCACGAGCCGAAGTTGCAAAATCCTGCTGGCGGTGGCTCGACGCTGGGAAAGGACTTTTTCAGGCTGCGGCTGAGGTATTCGTGCAGCAGGGGGATAGCCTGAAACAGTACCTCTTCAAAATAGTGCAAGGTGTAATCGACTTCGTTGAGTACTGTTGGCTTGGCCTGATGCAATTCGTCGGTGCGCCACCAGAGCAGAACTTCCTCCGCCAGTTGTTCTCTCAACATCTGGGCCTGCAGAGGGTGGGATTGCTCTGCCCAGTCCAGTTGGCTGAGCAGGCGGGAGAAGGCCCGTTGCTTTTCGCGGATAGTGTGGCGGACAATCTCGGTGGGGTGGGCGGTGAACACCAGGCGGATGTGCAGCCGCTCCAGCAGCCGGCGCAGCAGTCCCGGCGGCACCCCCTGAACTCGCAGGTAAGGGAACAGACGTTCAAATTTTTCATTTTCCCGCACGGTGCGCTGCTGGCTGTCCACCATGCGCATATCTGAGTCTTCTGCCCGTTCGTAATGCTGTTCAACGATGTTGATCAACTGAAAGAACAAGGCGAAGGCGCGGGCCGTTTGAATGGCTGCATCGAGGCTGAGATGCTCGACAATTTGTAGTACTTCCGGGATGGGGTACTCCAAGGCCTGCCCTTCAGGGGAACACATGGAGCGTAGCCGCCGCAGCAGATCCACCAAAGGCTGCCCGCACTCCTGCAGGATTACGGATTCCCAAAGTTCTTCCACCAGTTGCAGGCGGCGATTCAACAGGTTGTTCCTGCGGTCAAGCACTTCATCTGTGGGGAGGGCACAGGCCAAGGGATCCCGTTCCGCCAGTAGAGGGGCCTCCTTCCGGCCATTGGCAGAACCCACTGCCCGCTCTGCACTCGTCAGGTGGGAGGAAGAGGTCATGAAGGCAGCTCCTAGAACAACCATCCCAATATTAGAGCCTGTTCGCTGGAAGCGCAGATGTAGCTAGCATCACCCTTGGAGGAGAGCTTTCTTGGCACCCTGGCCACCTCTCCCCCTGCTCCTCCATGCCTAGGGATCCCTGGATGGCCGGTTAGAGACGGCTGCGAATCACAAACGAGTAGTTGCTGCCGGGTTCCAACAGATAGTCAGATTTTTCCAAAAAGCGGCTCAAGGGCTCGCAAATCAAGGCCCGTCCTACGGAGGGTTCCACCTTCAGCTCCCCAGCTCGAAAGCGCCAGCAAAAGCGCCAAACCCAACCGTTGGCGTTGACTTCCCCTTCAATAGCGCCCTCCTGCCAGGAGCGGCGGGTAATTTGTACATGGGCGGTGGTCTGCGGCAGTCGGCTCATCCAGAACCTCCCGACGGGATCCCTTGTAGGGTAGCGCGCAAACCCCTCTCCGAGAAGTCGAAGATAGGCCGTGAAGGGCTAGATAGATGCTAGACGGAAAGGGATCCCGTTGGTTGGATGGTTCTCTTGCCGAGGATAACAACAAACGCCCCTGGGGGGCTGTTTCTTCAGCTCCTGAGGCCGGGAACGATTATATAGAAACTATTGAGCGGCAGTTGCCAAAGCCTTGGGAGATTTTTTCTCCGGCTTCTCAGCCCCCACCTCCGCTAGCAAAGCCCGTAAGCTGGGAAAGAGAAAGTGATTTTCTTCGACATATTGCGCACCAAACAGTCCCTTCTCCGCCCAGAAAAATCGGTCTACCGTGTGCTCGTTTCGCCGAACCAGAATCAGCGCAGGCGGCTGAATAGAGTTTTCCTGTATATACCTCCGAGCGGCGGTTACAGACTTTTCTTCGCCGCTATCTAATTTAAATTGAGGAATATGATCTAAAATTTTGCGCCCCTCCAAACGACGGCGGCTCTTACGCTTTCTTCTCCTGACCAATGTCAGCCTCCTGTAGAAGGATTACAAGACAACCGCAAAGAATATATCAGTACTACTTAAGAAAATCAATAACTTCTACCGACCTTTGTTATCATCCTTTACAGAGATAACAAAAGACAACAGACGTCCTCCTCCACGAACAGAAAAGAGAGGCAACTCACCTCTGTCGCCCCTCCAAGAACTCTGCCGAGAAACCGCCTACTCAGTTGAAAAATAAACATCCTCGCTCAGCAAGGGAGCGAGCCAAGAGCAGGTTAGGACAGGAGAGGCAATAGGCTATCGATGAGCTCTGAGGCCTGCGAAGAAAGTCAACTGCCAGCGCAGGAGACTCCCTTCGGATCTTGCTTCCAAGCTAGCATCGCCCAAAGGGATGCTCAACGGGACATATACTTAAACTCATATGCAGACAACCCCCCTTAGTGTGGATTAGGGTTGGTTAATGGCAACTGCGCAAACCTAGAGCAGCTCCACCAAAGGGAATACTCGCGTGGCGAGCAGCCTTTGGAGAGAGTACTACGACTGTACAACCAATTTTCTGTTTCTACAATATGTCCAGGATAGGTTTCCCATACTGCGTTAAACCCTTAGACGGCAGACAGACCTCTTGCTACTCTGGCTTCAGGCATGACCTGAGCCATGGGGGTTTTGGTCGGTCTCAGTCTAGGTCTAGGGAGTTTTGGGCATGAGGAAATTCGCGTTGCTGGTGAGTCTGGGATTGACTCTAGGATCCCCGCCGCTTTGGGCACAGAAGGCAACCTCGCTCCCCAGTCCTGCTGCAACTCCTTCTCCGGCTACAGGGGGGGATCCCAGCGCGCAAGCTTCCCCAACTCTAACTCCAGAGCAAGTTACCGATGCTCAGGTGGAGCAGTTGGTGCAGATTCTGTTGGAATTGGATCCTTTGATCCGGGAAGCCAGCGCTCAGTTGCGAGAGACCCAGAACGAAGAAGAGTACGAGCAGATTATGCAGCGCACGGAAACCCAAGCCAGCCGCATTGTCGAGAAGCAGGGGCTGACGGTGGCCGAATATCGCGAGCTGATGACCCTGGCCAACGAAGATCCTGTTCTGAACCAGCGAGTGCGGGCCCGCTTGCAAAAAGTGATCGAAGAAAGGGAGTCCTCTGCTTCTCCCCAGCCAGCCACCCCGACGCCTAGGCCCTAGGTTGAGCCGACTGCTGTTGGCTGGAGACAGAAAGAACCTAGGGCAACCGCGAGGTAGAACAAGTGTGGCCGGCCTCGCTGTTGAGGCAGATTTTCCCTTGCAACAAGTTCACCCGTTGTTGTACAGGGGTCAAGCTCAATCCTGTCCCTCCCTGCCGCCACAGATCCGAGCTGGGCACGCGCTAACCACTATTTGACGCTGACCTTGCAGGTACAGCGCAAGCCTTCCCGTCTTGCAAGGTAAAAAATAAAACGAGCTGCGAGGCAAATTATCAGCCTATTGGTGCAAGTTCCTTTCGGCATACAGCTCGCCAACGTAACCCCGTTAGCGGGTGGGGGGCCAAAGTTGAGGTACTGAGCAACTTTTTGGCAATCTTCCGGCTCCCGTCTCCCCAGGATGAGATCCTAGAACTGGAGTCTTCTAGGATCTTCTCTGGGACTTGAGGATGACAACTCCGCCTGAAAAGCCCGCCCCCAAAGTTCAAGCGGGATCTCTGCGAGCTGTGCTGAGCGTTGCACTGTTTCTGTTCTTACTGGCGCTGGTTTCCTACTTGAGTCTCAACTTCGTGCTGGCCTTGGTGGACAAGCTCAGCTAGCCACCCCCTGAGGCGATCCCTCGGCGCCGATCTGCCGGTAACCCTTTGTCTTCGGCAGCAGGAAAGATACAATGGATTTACACGGCTTAACACCTTTTCTCAGTTTCTACTCTCGCCATCATGAGCCCCCTCTCGTGGCTGAGACCATTTTCTTGGTTCACAGGTTCGCCGGGATCCGCTGTGCCCTATCTTGAGTCTCAACCTGCGCTGACGTTGCCCCGCCGGGATCTGGGCTGGAGGCGGTGGCTGCGCTACCTATATTTGCGCCTGTTGCGAATGCAATCCTCTCCCAAGGAGATTGCCCGCGGCCTGGCGGCGGGAGTTTTTGCGGGTTGTTTTCCCATCTTCGGCTTTCAAACCCTGGTGGCTCTGCTGTTGGCCGTTCCTTTGCGGGGCAACAAGCTGGTGGCGGCGGCAGGAACCTGGGTGAGCAACCCCCTCACCTATGTGCCGATCTATGCGTTTAACTACCGGGTGGGAGAATGGCTACTGGGATCCCGAACAGCCTTTGCCACTTCGGAACTGTTGGTAGCCCAGAACTGGATGCAGTGGGGCCTGGAGGTCTCGGGTACGCTCTTTGTCGGCTGTGCATTTGTCGGGTTTTGGGGCGCCCTCGTTAGCTACTTTCTGGGGCTGTGGCTGGTGCAGCGGATCCGCCGGCGGCGGAGAATGGGCCGGGTCTGCAATACCCTGTGAAGGGATGTAGGGCGGCTCAGAAGGCCCAACCCAAAGCTGGACTAGGCCGGGATCCCTGGCGGCTCAGACTTCAGAGATGGATCGAACTTCGGAGAACAGAAGGGT
>NZ_JANSIR010000019.1:0-13273 GCF_047462155.1 Synechococcus sp. OH2 | reverse complement strand
CCAGCTTACCCAAGCTCCTCAGCCGATTGTGTTGCTCTCGTCGCGGGAGCTGGAGAAGATGCGACGGGCCTGCCGCCTGGCCGCGGATCTGCTCAAGCACCTGGAGCCGATGGTGCAGCCGGGGGTCACCACCCAAGAGCTTAACGACGAAGCGGAGCGCTGGACGCGGGCCCACGGGGCCAGGAGTGCCCCTCTGGGCTACCACGGCTTTCCCAAGTCCATCTGCACCAGCGTCAACCACGTCGTCTGCCACGGCATTCCCAGCCCCAAACAGATCCTGCGGGAGGGGGACATTATCAATATTGATGTCACCCCAGTTTTGGATGGCTACTACGGCGACACTTCCAAAACGTTCTTTGTCGGGCAGCCTTCCGAGCGGGCGCGGCGTCTGGTGGAGGTGGCGGAAGAATGTCTGCGGCGAGGCATTGCCGCCGTGAGGCCAGGCGGCAGAGTTGGGGATATCGGGGCTGCCATCCAGGAGTACGCCGAGTCGCAGGGCTACAGTGTGGTGCGGGACTTTGTCGGCCACGGGGTGGGACGGCAATTCCACACGGCACCCCAGATCCCCCACTACGGCGAACGGGGGAAGGGGGAAAAGCTCCGCCCCGGCATGGTGTTCACCATCGAGCCGATGATCAACGAGGGTACCTGGGAAGTGAGGGTGCTGCCCGACAAGTGGACGGCTGTTACGGCAGATGGCAAGCTCTCCGCTCAGTTTGAACATACGGTTGCCGTTACCGAAACCGGCGTGGAGATCCTGACTCTGCCTTCTTCAAGCTCCTAAGCCCTTTATGGACAGTGTGAGCGTTGCCGATCCCCGCCTGCGTCTCTCCTCTGAGAATCTACTGCTGCTGCTGGCGGCAGCAGCGGGGTTGGGCACAGGGCTTTTGGTGGTGGGGTTTCGCTATCTCATCGGCTGGTGCCGCTATCTTTTGCAGGATACTCTCGTCGATAGCATTGTCAGGGCTGCGCAACAACACGGCCTGTTGCTGCTGGGATCCTGGGCAACCATTTTGGCGCCACTGCTGGGGGGTCTGTTGATCGGCACTCTGGGGGTGGTTCTGCCTTTCCCCAACCTCAGCCTCTCCAGTTTGGTGAGTTCCAACCGACCTCTCGCCCCTCGCCCAGAGTGGATCCCCCTTAAGCTGGTGGCTGCTGCCATCTCGTTGGGGGCGGGAGCCTCGCTTGGGCCAGAGGCCCCCAGCGTGGAAAGCGGGGCCCTGCTGGGATGTCTGCTCGGGCAAAACCTGCGCCTCTCGCGGGAGCGAGTGCAACTGTTAATGGCTGCAGGGGCAGCGGCGGGGCTGGCGGCGGGGTTTAACGCGCCGATTGCTGGGGTGTTTTTGGCGCTGGAGCTGGCCTTAGCTCGCTCCTTTACCACGTCGGCCGTCAGCGTCGTGGTGTTGGCAGCGGTGGTGTCGGCCCTGATCGCCCAGGTAGGGCTGGGGGCGCAGCCGGCCTTTCTGCTGCCGACCATTACCCAGCCGGCTTTTGTCTTACCTGCCTACGAGCTCCACAGCCTCCTGGAGGTGCCCCTCTATTTGGGTTTGGGCCTTTTGGCCAGCTTGGTCTCCATCGCCTTCGGCTACGCGCTGGAATGGGGCAAGCACCTGTTCGGTAGTGGCCTCCTGGCGGCCTGGCCGGCCTGGAGAAAGCCGATTCTGGGCGGTGGGATCCTGGGCTGTGTCGGCCTGGGGATCCCGTTGGCCCTGGGGGTGGGCTACGAGACGATTGAGTTGATTCTGCAGGCGGTGCCCTTTTCCCTCGGCCAGCTTGGCCTGCTGTTGCTAGGCAAGTTATTCCTTAGCGCAGTGAGCTTGGGCAGCGGCTTTGTCGGGGGAACCTTTGCCCCGGCTTTGTTCTTGGGGGCGGTGTTGGGGGCAGGCTACGGCCAGGTGTTGGGAAAGGCTTTGCCTGCTATTGCCCTCTCTCCCCCTGCCGCCTACGCCATGGTGGGCATGGGGGCGGTGTTGGCGGCCAGCGTGCGGGCTCCCCTAACGGCGATTTTGCTGCTGTTTGAGATGACGCGGGACTACCACATCGCCTTGCCAGTGATGGCAGCGGTGGGCTTGAGCATTTGGCTAACGGAGCAGTTGCACCCGCCGGCCATTTACCCTTCCGCCCGTCGCAGGCAGGAGCCGAAGGGCCTGACGGTTCAAGAGGTGATGGTGCCCCCTTCTCTGCTGCTGCAACAGGATACGCCCCTGCGGGAGGCCCTGGAGCGTTTGCTGCAACAAAAGTGTCACAGCGCTTTGGTGGTGGACGGGCAAGAGCGGCTGCGGGGCATTCTCACTCTGGAAGACCTCGAGCGGGCCCTGGCCCACAGGGAAGCCGGGGAATTGGCCGAACTGACGGTAGAGCAGGTCAGCCAGGCTCCTGTGCTCACTACCTTCCCCGACGAGGCCGTGGCGGTGGCCGCCGAGCCGATGTACGAATACGATTTGCGCCAGTTGCCAGTGGTCTCGCGGGAGGATCCGGAGCATGTGGTTGGCCTCCTGGATCGGGAGCGGGTGTTGCTCTCCCAAGAGATCGAATCTATGCGGCAAGTCCTTGAGCCGGAAGTTCTTGCTCCAGATGGGGGCAAAAATGGGATCCCTGCCCAGCCCACCCCCTCCTCCCCTACGCCGGCAGACTAGGGAGCAGCGCTGCCGCAGCGGGGCGGAGGGACATTCTTGACACTCCTCCACTAAAGTCGGGGGATTCTTACGCAGTCCATAAACGAACTCACAAAGGCACTGTCAAGACGCCTCTACACAGTTCCTTGCAGCAGAGCCCCAAGGTTCTGCTTACTTTGCAGCCTGGCCAAGAGATTGGCGTCTTCCGGATGCTTGCCACCGGAAGGACGTTGAGGCTCGCCTCAGCAGGACGAGGTTCCCACCAGGCTGAGGTCTCCAGCGCGGGGGTAGGCTTAGGTAGGCGGTGGGCAAATATCTAGTGTACCACAGCTGGCCCTTTGGGGGAGTTAACGGGCAGAATCTCGGCAGATCTCCTGGAGCAGGTGGGCAACTGCCTTGCTGGCAGCGGGAAGAGCTGTCGCCTTCAAGTTGGCGGCCATTTGGGCAACCACCTGGGGCTGAGCCAGCCAGGCCAGCGCCGTCTGCCGCAGCAAGGCTAGATTCTCCTCAGATTCTCGCATGACCACTCCCCCACCCCGTTCCACAAAGGCCAGGGCGTTGTGATACTGATGGTCTTCGGCGGCAAAAGGATAGGGGATCAAAATGGCGGGGGTGGCGGTGGCCCACAACTCTGCCAAGCTGAGGGCGCCAGCTCGGCTGATGGCAAAAGTTGCCCGCTGCAGCAGGGCCGCCACATCGGTGCGGAAAGGAAAAGCGCGGTAGCGGGGATGGGAAGGGATCCCAACCTCACTGCCGCCGGTCAAATGCACAATCCAGGCCCCTGCCTCCAACCAGGCCGGGGCACAGGCGGCCACCATGCGGTTCAGGCCCCGTGCCCCCTGGCTTCCCCCCATCACCACAATCAAAGGATCCCCCTCCGGAATTGGCAGATCCGCGGGCAAGGGCTGGGGCTGATAGAACTCCGATCGCACCGGCGTGCCCACCACGCAGGTGATCGCCCCTGGCAAATGCTCTGCCGTTTCCGCCATGCCCAGGGCCACCAGCCGACAAAATCTCCCCAGCCAGCGGGTCACCTTGCCCGGAAGGCAGTTGGACTCATGTAGCAACACCGGCACCCCCAGCGAGCGAGCCGCCAAGATGGTCGGGGCGGCGATGTAGCCGCCGGTGGTCAGTACAGCGTCAAACCGTCCTTTCCTAAGGATCCGCTGCACCTGCAGCGTTGCCCATGCCAACTGACCCAGGGATCCCAGCTTCTGCCAGGGGGATCCCTGCCAGCCGGACATGGCCACTCGGTGCAGCGGGTAGCGATCCGGCACCAGCTTCGCCTCCAGCCGCTGCGGCACCCCCAGCCACTCAATCTGCCAGGTTGGCAACTGCTCGACAACGGCCAGCGCCGGAAAGATGTGTCCTCCCGTTCCGCTGGCCGCAACCAACAGCCGCAGAGGTGAAGCTGTGTCCCTGGCGCGTGTGCTCACCCGTGTTAGGAGCCGTTGAGATCAACGTAGCGCAGGAGAGTACCCCGCTGCCCGAGGATAAACCCTTGCTCCGGGCCGAAAAACTCAATGCTGTAGAAATTGGCGGGAATGTTGCTCAATTGCTTGGCCTGCTCCCAGGTTTTGCCGCCGTCGGGGCTATGGATGAGGGTAGCGCCGCCGCCTACCACCCATAAGTCGTGGTCGTTCTGGTAGGCCGCATTCAGATAGCCAAAGCTGAGGGCTCGCCCAGGGCGCAACGGCTTGGACCACTCGCCGGAGGTGAAGTCGTCCGTGAAAGCAATCTCCGCCCCTTGGTTCAATTTCCAGGCGCTGCCGTTGGGGCCAAAGCCCATGTTCTGAATGCGGCGAGAGCTTTCCCGTGGATACGGCTTCCAGGACCGACTTTCGGGGGTGTAGAGAAAGTAGAAGCTGCCCCGCGATGACACGGCCAGATACTCTCCTCCTGGGCCGCGGGCAATGTTTTTAATTGCCCCAATCGGTTCTTCTACCTGGGCATGCCAGGTCTGTCCCCCATCTTCTGTGCGGTAGATGGCCCCCACATTGGTTACCATCTCAGCAGCCCCAGGCCCCAGGGCTTGGATCAGGAGCGGCTCCCCCGGCAGTTGGTTGCTGAGGCGGATGGAAGTCCAGTCGGATCCCTCGTTGAGCGTGTGGAGGAGGATCTTCGGCTGCCCCACCACCCAGCCTTCTGCTCCAGCAAAGCTAATCGAGCTCAGGTAGGCTTCCGGCTCCAGTGCCGTCAGCTTGCGCACCTGCCAGTGGAGGCCACCATCCTGAGACTCCAACAGCGTCGCTTTATCGCCCACCAGCCAGCCATGAGAAGGGTTGGTGCCGGTGAAAGCAATGTCCAGCAGGATGTTCTGGGTGGGCACCTCGACTTGTTGCCAGGGCACCACCTTCATGTCTGGCATCCGCGCCGCCATCAGCAAGAGAGAGAAGGCAGCCAGCAGCACCAGTCTCCAGAGCTTAAGCATCTTGGCCATCACTCGACGAAGTAGAAACTCATCAAAAACAAAAATCCCAGCGCCAATCCCAAGAAGATGAGTAGGTTCTTTTGGGCAGGGGTCATTACATTGACCCCCAGGCCGTAGCGCAAGTTCTCTTGAAAACCGGAAGGCTTGCCCTTGGCGCCCACCGCTTGAAACAGGCGCTTGCCGGCGCGGCACACCGGACATCTCCAGTCGGCAGGCAGCTCCTCAAAGGGCACACCTGCCGGGATCCGATTGAGCTGATCCCCCTTGGCCGGCTCGTAAACATAGCCACAAGAGCGACATTCATAGCGCTGCATGCGCATGGGATCGCCAACCTGCGCATCGGCTTCATCTTCCGGCAACTCGATTAGCTTCGGTATCCTGGAGGGCTTGGGCGGGTTGACGGGATCCGGTTGCGAGCCATTCATGGTCTGGGAGGCATTTGCATCACCAGATCTTATTATGAGAGGAATTGTTACAAAAATCTACTCGGCCTTCTGATCCTTTCCTCAAAGCACCGATTGCCAACTCGGGGGGCGGGGAGATTTTGCAGAGTTAAAAACAGCCACGAGATGGGATCCCCTGGGACTCCGTCTTGAACAGGGGCATACCTGGCCTATCTCTTGACACCTCTCCGGCAGCGTCAAGGAACGTCGTCTCACTCGCCAGCGGGGCGAAGGGGTCTGCCAGACAAACCGGCCAGGGTTCACGCCTTGGATCCCATGCTATGTTTTGACTATCCTATTCCCATGTTGTGCCAGTGGGTGTCCGCCATGACCACGCCCCCTCGCCGACCTACCCTCAACCACGTGTTGATCGTCAAGGATCGCCACGGGCCAAAGGCTTACTGGCTGACAGCCGAGCTCTATTCCCTGGGGCGGGATCCGAGCAACAGCATCCGCATCGACTCCCAATACGTCTCCCGCCACCACGCCATTTTGGTGAAGACTGAATCTCCCTCCTCTCCCGATGGGTTTACCTACCAAATCATCGATGGAGACATCCATGGCACGCCCAGCACCAACGGCCTCTACATCCGGGGGGAGCGGGTGGAGTTTCGCGATCTCGAGGACGGAGACGAGATCCAGTTTGGCAACGACGCTACTGCCACCTACTCCCTGCAAGCTCAGGATTTGGACAGGATTCTCTCCACCTTTGAAAATACCCAGATCGTTGGCCTGTGAGAGCCGATTCATCAGTTGGGGGGGAAGGCGGTGGCGGGGTCATTGACTCCTTGCAACGCAGCAGCTCTTGGATGAAAAGGCTGTTGGCCTGCTGGCGCGAACGGTGAGGGGGGCGCTGCCTGCCAACGTGGAATAGAGAGGCTGTTACTGGCTAGCAGGCGCTACCCAGGTCTGCAAGCTGGCTTCAACTCCAGAGCAGGCGACCAAGAGGGGCCTACGGCTTGCTGCGCGAAAGAGGCCACCCTGCAAGCCCCCGCTGCTACTGGCACCCACACCAACCCATAGGCCAAGCGGGAAAGCGTCAGCCCTGTCTGTATCCAAAACCAGGTGTCAATCCGGCTTGTGAGTGGGAGGGGATGTGGACTCCGACGCAGCCAAGGGGATTTCCCTAGCTAGGGCTGCTACAGGCCAGACTAGAAGTTCGTGGCTAGGTTGCCAAAAGCCCTCCGTTTTAGCTGTGGGCTAGTTTACGTTTGGTGGAGTGCTTTGAAAACTGTTTGGCCAGAGGTGTGAAGAACACAAAACATGTATCCTCCGGGGATCGCTGGAAATTTACAGCTCTAGGCTCCATGGCGGGGAGCGCTTGGGTAGTGTTTCAAGCGGAAAGGCGAAGAGATGTGATTCGGAAAACCTAACTCAGGTGATCTCAATCAGCACGAGCCTCTGTTCAAGAAGATAGGTTACAGTTAACCAAAGGGATAAAAATTTTGACGAAAAAGACATCTTTTCCTTTCTAAGCTGACTTTTTGATAGGCTGAGGTCGATCACAGGGAACGGAGGCGTTGAACCGTGGAGTATGAAATCGTGTATCAACTAACCCTGGAATGGGTCGAGACCGACCGGCGCCGATCTCAAACGGTGTCGCCCGTCCTCGGCAAGCTGGTTACCATCGGGCGGGATCCCGGCTGCGATGTGGTGCTCAACGACCCAACTCGCTCGGTCTCAGGAATCCATGCCGGGCTTTATCTCGATCCCAAAACTCTCAAGTTTTACATTCGCAACTTGACCCGGGATCGTTTGCCGCCTAAGCAACCCAACCCCATTTGGGTGAATGGCCGAAAAATCATTCAGGAAGAGCCTGCGCTCGAGGCCAATAGCCAAATTCAATTGGGGCGTATTGTGCTGAGCATAAAATCCATAGAGGTTGCCGGAAAAGATCAAGGGGTTTCTCTGAACCGCGGGACTTTGGGCACCCTCAAGGTTAAGTGCAGCCGCCTGGAAAACCCTCACTATCTGCCGCCAGAATATCAAGGCCAGAACTGCCCCTACTGCGGACATTTGGTCTTAAGTGCTTCGCTGGTGATCCCTCCTCCAGAGGCTGACAGAGCCCCGCGATCTCCTGCCTAGAGAACTAAACCGTTCCATTTTTCTCTTGGAGCCCGGCAGTCGAAAAAGGGATCCCAAGCCAAGTCCAAGGTGACTCATGAGATTACATTGTTCTGTGTTGTTCTCGATTGAGTTATTTTTACCTTTACAGAGGTGAACAAAAGCCATGCAAATTCAACTAAGCTGGGAAGATCCCATTACCGAAGAACAGCAAGAGCTGATTTTTCCATTGCCTCTTGCCCTGGGCAGAGAGCTGGCCCAACTGCCGCAGGAATGGCAGGGGCAAGAAGTGGCCCGGGCGGTGTTTGCTAGCCGGGAGATCTCCCGTTACCACGCCCTTATCTATCTCGGTGAGGATGGTCAGGTCATCTACGAGGATCGCAGTGCCAACGGCAGCCGCATCAATGGGGAAAAAATCCGACAAGCACGCCGGGTGCTGCAGGGCGGGGAAGTGGTGGAGCTTGGCCCCTACAGCATTACCGTCAGTTTGCTAAGGGATCCCAACGCCACCCTATTGCTCGGCACCCCCACCCTTTTGCTGGAGCCCCGCACCGACCTCATTCGCCCGGCCACCCAACCCGACACCGCACTTGAGGTTCCCCCGGCTTCCACAGTGGTTTTCGCCCCGGAGGAACTTCCCGAGGTGCGGGCCAGCTCCGACTTCCCCCCACCGGACTTGTTCCGAGCTAAGCAAATTGCCCTGAGTGCCCTCAAAGCCACTAGCCTACCTGTGGAGGAGACCCTCTATTTGGCTTTGGGCGGTGGTATTGGCAGCTTTGCTTGGGTGGATACCCTGCGCATCTATGGAGTCAGATCCGAACATATCCGCGTCATCAGCATTGCCCGTAAACCCTACGAACGCTATGAACGGCTGTTGACCAACTGCCAGATCCCCCGCTGGAAGCGAATTCGCTCTGGCTCCGATTCTTGTCCAGACAACATTTGGGGCTGGCCTGGCTATGCCTTACGAGAGGCCTGGCGCTCTTTTTTCTCTGGCCGATTGTTGGAAGCACTCGGCTTTTTGTGGCAGGTCTTTAGTGAGCCTTTGTTGGCAGATACTTACACACCGCTGGCAGGGAATGTATTTGCCTCGATGGATCGGGAAGCAGCTCGCATTGGCTGGGATCAAATGCTTTGCTACGGCCATATTCGCGCCGTTCGCAAAACGGAGGATGGGCGATATGTGGTGGCCTATTCGGCAACGCGCCTCGGCCATACAGATCACCGCTTTATGGTGGCCAAGTACGTGCATTTGGCAACTGGGTACCCGGCCATCAGACTGCTCAACGATCTGCAAGAGTTTCGGGAAAAAACTGGCGATCTAAAGTCGGTGGTACACGGCTACGAGCCCCATGATCACGTTTATGAGCAATTGGAAAAACAGGGCGGCACGGTCTTGATCCGCGGATTTGGGATCGTCGCTTCCCAGGTGATGGAGCGCCTCTACCAAGCCCGCAAAGTCAACCCCCGCATCTCGGTGGTGCATCTGAGCCGTGCGCCCAAAGGCGGCAATCGCTTCGGACGGGCCAAACGGGCGGTGGAAAACCATTGGGAGTTTCAGCCCTTCAACTGGCCCAAGGGCACTTGGGGTGGGGTTCTGCGCGCCAAATTGGAAGCAGCAACCCCCCTGGAACGGCGCGAACTACTGGAAGCCTGGGGCGGCACCACAACGGCAAGTCGGCGCAGGTGGCGGCGGATTGTGCGGCAAGGGCTGCAGGAGGGCTGGTACTCGATTGTCTTTGGCAAGGTGGAATCGGTGGTTCTCGGCGACAAAGGCAAGCCGGTAACCTACATTCGAGGTACCCACAACAACACCCAATTGAAGGTGGAAGCCGATTTCGTTATCGACTGCACGGGCTTGGTTTCGGATCCCATGACCAATCCCCTCCTCAATGATCTGATTACCCACTACAATCTGCCCCTCAATCCCCATGGACGCCTACATGTTTCCAACGATTTTGAGCTGGTGGAGATGCGCAACGGGGATGGACGGATGTACGCTGCCGGGATCATCACCTTAGGTGGACCCTATGCGCCGGTGGATACGTTTTTGGGCCTGCAGTACTGTGCCCATCGATCGGTGGAGCACTTGGCTCGGCTGGGGGCACCAGGGGTTAAAGGTCTAGAAGGGATCCGATCCCTGTGGCAGTGGTGCAAGTGGGCCTTGAACCTCAGCCCTTAGCCTTTGAACTGAAGCCAAACAAACTAACGATTTGGGCCAACGAAACTGGAGGAAACCATGACACCCACTCTCATTGGCCGTTGGCAAACCCGCATTTTTTTACTGGCTACTGTAGGTGTTTTAGCGACTTTGCCTTTTTACTTTGGACTGACTGGACATAGAGGCAGCCTTACCTATTTTTGGGTGCTCTTCTACGTAGGTTTGTTTGGCTGTGTTTGGGATGTTGTCTATAACTACCTGACGGGGTGGAGGTGGGATCACGATTGGCCTGGGATCCTGCAGCTTTTGGCCGGCATTTGGGAAGGGCTTTTCTTGGGCACAGTCCTGAGTCTGGTGGGCCTTCCCCATATCCCAAGCCAACGGTTTGACCTGGGCGACTTTATTCTCCACTACAGCGTGGTCTGGGTTTGCCTTTACCTCAGCGCTTGGGTGGTGATGCGGATTTTGTTTCCCCGCTGGCGCTTTCGCGGCGGAGAGTGGCTGGGGCCATGGCCTCGCTCCGACAACTAGAGAAACCAGAGTTTCGCCCCACGCAAGCCTGTACTCTGATGGCTCGCACCCAGATCAACCTCTACCTGGAGATCCTCGGAGAGGTGCAGTTTGCGCCCCTGGGATCCTGCTGGAGCCGGATCCCTGCCGCCTCAGCTCCAGCTAGGGTGTCGGCTGGATTGACCAGATGTGGGATCCCCATCTGGATCCTTCCGTCTGCTTGCCATAGTAGGATCAGCACCTGCGTACCCTACCTTGCACGGACCGCTGGTCTTTAGCGGCCGAGATTTTTCTAACCTCAAACGCCCCTCATGCCGCCCATCACCAAGATCCTGATCGCCAACCGAGGCGAGATTGCCCTGCGCATCATCCGCACCTGTCAGGAAATGGGGATCCGCACCGTGGCCGTCTACTCCACTGCGGATCAGAACTCGCTCCATGTCCAACTGGCGGACGAGGCCGTCTGTGTAGGGGATGCCCCGGTGGCCAAAAGCTACCTCAACGTTCCCAACATCATCTCGGCAGCCCTTACCCGCGGCGCCAATGCTATTCATCCGGGCTACGGGTTCTTGGCGGAGAATGCCAAGTTTGCCGAGATGTGTGCCGACCACAACTTGATCTTCATCGGCCCCTCGCCAGAGGCGATGCGCAAAATGGCCGACAAAGCCACGGCCCGCGAGACTATGCAAACGGTGGGCGTGCCGACCGTGCCCGGCAGCCGCGGCTTGATCACCTCTGATGAAGAAGCAGTGAAGCTGGCGGAGAAAATCGGTTACCCCGTGATCATCAAAGCCACTGCCGGCGGCGGGGGGCGGGGCATGCGGGTGGCCAGAGATGCCCAAGAATTGCTGAAGATGATGCGCACTGCCCAGGGGGAAGCCCAGGCGGCCTTTGGCAATGGCGGGATCTACCTGGAGAAGTTTATCGAGCGCCCCCGCCATGTGGAGTTTCAGATCTTGGCCGACAGCCACGGCAATGTGGTGCACCTGTACGAGCGGGATTGCTCAATTCAGCGGCGGCACCAAAAGCTGCTGGAAGAGGCCCCCAGCCCGGCTTTGACCACGAGCTTGCGCGCCCGCATGGGAGCAGCAGCGGTGAAGGCAGCCAAGGCGGTGAACTACGTGGGGGCGGGCACGGTGGAGTTTTTGCTGGATAAAAACGGCCAGTTCTACTTTATCGAGATGAACACCCGCATCCAGGTGGAGCATCCGGTTACCGAGATGGTGACGGGGCTGGATTTGATTGCCGAGCAAATTCGCATCGCCCAAGGTCAACCTCTGACCTTTCGCCAGAAGGATGTGGAACTGCGGGGCCATGCCATCGAGTGCCGCATCAACGCCGAGGATCCCAAGCAGCAGTTTCGCCCTTGCGCGGGCACCATCAGCGCCTATTTGCCCCCTGGGGGGCCGGGGGTGCGCATGGACTCCCACATTTACACCGACTACACCATTCCCCCCTACTACGATTCGCTGCTGGGCAAGCTGATCGTCTGGGGGCCCAACCGGGCGGCAGCTATCCGCCGCATGCAGCGGGCACTGGGGGAATGCGCCATCACCGGCGTGCCCACCACGATCCCTTTCCACCAGCAGATCCTGCGCCACGAGGCTTTTTTACGGGGCGAAGTGTACACGGATTTCATCACCCAACACCTGCTGCCCAGCCAGTAGCAATCCAATCAGAAGTCGTTTGGGATCCCGCTTTGAACTGCGGCTTGCCGGAAGTTAGAGTTAAGGGTGAGTTGAGGGTTGCTGGTCTTGCAGATGAGGGATCCCTGGCCCGACTCGGTTCAACAGGCCCATCTCCAGCGTCAGTCGAGCTGCCCTGTGCCCAGCCTCAGCCAGTTGGTGCTGCAATTTTTGCAGGAGCGGGATCTGGCCCCAACCAGCCGCCGCACCTACCGCATTGCTCTGGAGTAGTTTGCCAAAACTTGCCCGGTGCCGCTGGGACAGGTGCAGCCGTCCCACGTTCAGTCTTTTTTAAACAGCTTGAGGGGGCGTCCGTTGCGCAACCGTTCGGGCCAGTGGATCCATCCGCCTGCCTCTCCCGCTACCTACAACCTGAAGCGGCTGGCGCTGCAACAATTTTTTGAATGGGCCAGCCAGCGAGGCTACTTTCCGGATCCCTTGCCCACCCAGGCCATTCGACCTGCCTGCCTGCCCGCTCGTCTGCCTCGCGACCTGGATCGGCTGTTGTTGCAGCGGGTTCTGCAACGGGCCCAGAGCCATTCTCTGCGCTACGCAGCCTTGATCCCCCTGCTGCTGGAGTGCGGCCTACGGGCGCGGGAGCTGTTGGACTTGACGGTGCAGGATTTTCGGATCAGCCCTGAGGGATCCCTGTTGGAGGTGCGCTGTGGCAAGAGAAGTAAACCCCGCGCTGTGGCGGTCGGGGATCCCCTCTCCGAGCTGCTGCAACAATATCTAAGCCAAGAACGGGGCCCGTGCGCGCCGACGGATCCCTTGTTTGTCTCCCAATCCCGCTGCCCGGCCTACCGGGGTCGTCCCCTCACCTACGATGGCCTACGTCATATTGTGCTTAAGCTCACCGAGCCTGACCCGGGCCACCAAACCCCCCACCAGTTTCGCCACAGCTTTGCCACTCTGCTGCTGGATCGCGGCGTTGCCCCTGAGCCTATCCAGCACTTGCTGGGCCATACGACTGCTGCCATGACGATGCGCTACACCCAGCGGGCCAACTTGAGAGCAGCTATTGCCCGTTCCCGCGCGATCTTGGATCAGGGCTTGATCTAGGGATCCCTTGTTGTGCCCTGGCCCCTATTTTGTTTGTAGTAGGGAAGGGAATGCTTGCAAGGGGTGACCGAGCTGCCCACCGGCTTTTTGGAGGGTGCTCCGGAGCTGGCAGTTGAAGTACTATCTGCCAGCAACACCGTAGAAGAAATCGGGGGGAAGATTGCCGAGTACTTCGAGAACGGTGCCCCCCTGGTCTGAGCCGTTAGCCCAACTCAGCGCTGTTTGACGCCCCCACCGTCTACAGGCGGGGGATTCTTAACGTAAGGTGCGGAATTCCCCACCGTATAGACGGTGGGGATGGA
>NZ_JANSIR010000018.1:0-8501 GCF_047462155.1 Synechococcus sp. OH2 | reverse complement strand
CAGCTCCAGAGGGAAAAACAGCAAGTGGCTCTGCAGGGAAATAGCCCGCTCCAGGTCCCTCCAGTTGGGGACTGCCCCTGTCCAACCGGAGTCAGCTGGGATCCCTTCCCTGTCCCCGGCGAGGTGGGCCGCCAGAGCTTGCGTCAGCTGCGCCAAGATCTGCAGCGCCTTCCCCAGCTCTGGTGGGCTGAGCTGGGCCACTTGCCCCCGGTAGCGCCGGGCAAACTGCTGCACCTGCTCCTCCAGATCATTCCAGCTTGGGGCACCCTCTTGCCCAGAGCTGGCGAAACGCTCAAAAGGGGGTTCAGCCGTAGGAAAGACCACCAGCACCAGCCTCCTAGAGATGGGGGCATCCCCTCTTTGGCTTGTCAGCTAAGCCAACCCAGCCGCAGCTGAGGATTAGGCCTGCACAAGCCAATGTACTTCCTCCAGGATAGGTGTCGGGAGACAATCATTGGTGGAAAAGCTTTCCAGAGGAGGCGACGCTTTTGTTTGCCCAGGTCACTGCTGCTGCTCTACTGGGACTCAAGGCCGTGCGGGTCACGGTGGAGGTGGACGTTGGCGGTGGCTTGCCGCAGATTACCCTGGTGGGGCTGCCCGACACAGCCGTTCAAGAGGCCAAAGAGCGGGTACGGGCAGCCATCAAGAACTCCGGCTTTGCCCTGCCGCAGCGGCGGATCATCGTCAACTTGGCCCCCGCTGATCTGCGCAAAGAAGGCCCCAGCTTTGATCTGCCCATCGCCATCGGCATTCTGGCAGCCGCAGGAGTGGTTGAGGGAGAAGCGCTGGCCAACACCCTGCTGCTGGGGGAATTGGCCCTGGATGGCACCCTGCGTCCCGTAGCGGGCGTTTTGCCCATTGCCGCCAGTGCCGCCGAGATGGGGATCCGCCGCCTGGTGGTGCCCCAGGAGAATGCTCCGGAAGGAGCCCTGGTGCAAGGGATCCAGGTGTATGGGCTGCCCTCTTTGGCGGCGGTGGTGAGCTGGCTGCAAAACCCCCAGGGAGTTGAGCCAGTGCGGATCCAGCCGGAGCAGCTGCTGCCCCCTGAAACGGAACCCTTACTGGATTTGGCCGATGTGAAGGGGCAGGAACACGCCCGGCGGGCTCTGGAGATTGCGGCGGCCGGCGGGCACAACCTGCTGCTGGTGGGCAGCCCAGGAGCGGGCAAAACCATGCTGGCGCGGCGTCTGCCCGGCATCCTGCCCCGGCTGCAGTGGGAGGAAATGTTGGAGATCACCCGCATCTACTCAGCAGCGGGCCTGCTACGGCAAAACCTGCACCTAGGACGCCAGACTCCCCTGATTACGCAGCGACCCTTTCGGGCTCCCCACCATTCGGCCTCGGCGGTGGCGCTGGTGGGTGGTGGCCCCTACCCCAAGCCTGGTGAGATCTCCCTTGCTCACCACGGTGTCCTGTACTTGGACGAACTGACGGAATTCCGCCGTGAGGTGCTGGAGGTGCTGCGCCAGCCTTTGGAAGACGGCAAGGTTACCATCTCCCGCGCCCGCGTTTCTTTAGAGTTTCCCGCCCAAACCACCCTGGTGGCCTCCACCAACCCCTGTTCCTGCGGCTTCTACGGGGATCCCGTTCAGCCCTGCACCTGTACGCCGCAGCAGCGGGAGCGCTACTGGTCCAAGCTCTCCGGCCCGCTGCTCGATCGCATTGATTTGCAGGTGCGGGTCAACCGCCTCAAGCCGGAAGAAATTGTCCGCCTCCAGGGGGGCGAATCCTCCCAAGCGGTGCGGCAGCGGGTGGAACGGGCGCGGCAACGCCAACGGCAGCGCTTCCAGGACGAACCCGGGATCCACTGCAACGCCCAAATGCAATCTCGCCATCTGCGGCAGTGGTGTGTTCTGTCGGATCCCTGTCGTAAGCTCCTAGAGAGTGCCATCCAAAAGTTGGGTCTGTCTGCGCGGGGGAGCGACCGCATCCTCAAGGTGGCCCGCACCATTGCCGACCTGGAGGGCGCCGAGGCCATTGCCCCCACCCACCTTGCCGAGGCGATTCAGTATCGCAGCCTGGATCGCGGGCGGCTCTGAGCCCAAGCGCTCCGCGCCGCTCACGCGACCACCCCCGGCCCCTCTCCCAGAGGGAGTGATGCCCTCACCCCCGGCCCCTCTCCCAGAGGGAGAGGGGAGTATGCTGGGGGATTGGCTTGCTTTAAGCCAAGGGGAGTGAGGCGGGGGAGGGAGAAATTTGCCCCTGGTGCACGTGAAGGATTTGCGCTCCCTTGAGCCAAGCGGTGTCAAAGGATCCTAGGTGGGTGGTGGTAACCAAAGTTTGCACCCGCTCTTGAATGGCCCCTAAGAGCTGGTTTTGGCGGTGCAGATCCAGCTCCGCCAGCACGTCGTCCAACAGCAGCAAGGGCGGATCCCCCTTCACCTGCTCAATCAGCTCCAGCTCCGCCAGTTTGAGGGCCAAGACCAAGGTGCGCTGCTGCCCCTGGGATCCGTAGGCACGAGCCAGCCGTCCGTCGAGGCTCAGCTCCACCTCGTCCCGGTGGGGGCCGACCAGGGAAGTGCCCAAAGCCTGTTCGGCAGCGGCCCTGGCGCGGATCTCTGCCAAGAATTGGGCCTGAACCGCCGCGGGATCGGCCTGGGGATCCGGCAGGGGCACCTGGGGGCGATAGGTGAGGCTGAGGGTCTCCCGTCCGCCGCTGATGGTTTGGTGCCAGCGGGCGGCCAGGGGTTCTAGCCGCTGCAACAGCCGGGCGCGACGGCGCACGATACGACTGCCGCTGGTGGCCAGTTGTGCGTCCCAGAAGGCCATCTGAGAAGCTTTGTTGCTGGCGGCTCCTTGCGTCGGCGGGATGGAATCCTTGGGATCCTGCTTCAAGAGGGCATTGCGCTGCTTGAGGATCTGGCGATACTGCTCCACCAAGTCGGCATAAACAGGCTCCAGTTGGATTAACACCCCGTCTAGCCAATGGCGTCGCGCCTCTGGCCCCCCTCGCACCAGCTCCAGATCCAGGCTGGAGAACACCACGGCACTCACCTGCCCCAAAAAGTCAGATTGTCGCCGTAGCACCTGGCCGTTAACCCTCAGGGATCGCCCCCCCTGGCTGCGCAGCTCCATTGCCAGCTCGTGGGCCACCCCCAGCCGTTCCACGGTGGCGGCAATCCGCGCCCTCTCTTCCCCCTGCTGCACCAGCTCCCGATCCCGGCTGGCCCGCCGCGAGCGCAAGGTGGCCAAGAGCTCCACTGCCTCCAAAAGGTTGGTCTTGCCCTGGGCGTTCTCCCCCACCAGGATGGTCTTGGGCGCCTCGAAGGGGATCCCCTGATCCCGGTAGTTGCGGAAGTGCCACAGGTGCAGAAAACGCAGGTACACTCGACGAGGGTGGGCTACTGACTCTGGATTTCTGGGAACAAGAACGGCCCCCGCGGCGGGGGCCTTTACTCTAACGCAACTGCTGCAGGGTTAGGAGAAGAGAGCGGGCTGCCTCAACCAGGGGGCGCTTAGAGGCTGCCCAGGGATCCCAAACCGCTCAGGCGCTCTGCCGCCAACAGATGCAACGCAGCGCGGGCCGAGTGGTGGGCAGCCTTGCTGCGGCTGTAGTCGGCGAAGGTGTAGCTGCCCGGATCGGTATTGACCCTGCTCAACAACTCTTGGGCTTGCTGCTGCAGCTCGGCCACAGGGCCGGCGGTGATGTTGGCGAAGGCCATCTCCGCCTGCAGCCGGCTGAGGGACTCTTGGGCGCGCAAGGGGGCCTCGAAGAAGGAACGGCCAGGACGGCTCCCAAAGCCCAACTCCGCTTCGTAGAGCGCCTTGGCGGCTTTGGCCAAGTTTTCCGCCGCTTTGGCCTGCTCGCGGACGGCGAAGACATTCGCCCTTTGCAGAGCGTTCTGGGCCTCGGCCAAGCTCTGGCGGCTCAGCTCCAGGAGACGGGCGGCTTCCGGAGAGGATCCCCGCTGGGCGAAGAAGCTGGCTTCCGCCAGGTGCCGCTGGGCTTTGGCCAGGTCGTGGTTGGCCCACTCCAGCTCCCGCGGGCTCTGCCAACTCGGCTGCATCGGTACGGGGGCGGCGGCTCCGATGGGCTTGCGCCGGGGATCCCAGCACCAGGGGAGTGAGGAGCAGCAAAATCGGCAGGGAACAGCCGAGGGCACCGGTGAAGGAAGCACGGATCGGCAGGGTTACAAACTCCAATCGACAGGACAAGCCGGTTTGGGGTTGGCCCCGTGGGCTTTCCCTTGCGGAATATCTTGAGGCAAGAAGGGATCCCTAGGAAAACCGGGCCAGGTGAGCCTGTTGTTGGAGCTGTTGCAACTTTTCCCTCACCCGGCCAGAGCGGAGCAATTCCTCGGCTTGCTGGATCCCCTCGCTGAGGGAGTGAGCATAGCCCAGCAGCCAGAGGTAGCTACCGCCATTCCAGAGTACTGCTGGCGCAAGGGGGGAGGGATCGCCGTTGAGGAGCTGGTGCATCTGCCGCAGCAACTCTTTCTCCTCCGCCAGCGGGATCTCGGGGCCGGCCAGGTGATGGTCGCGGGCTTTGAGCAGCAGCCGTTCCCCACAGTGGTTGAGGATAGCCGTCCGCTCCCGCGGTAGGTCGCTGCTGCCCTCTAGTCCCTTGACCGTGGTAAAGCTTCGGATCCCTTGCAGGGCAAACAACTCCAGCATCGTAGCCTCGGTAGGGGGGTGCACGTAGCCAGCCACCAAATGAAAGGGGCCCTCGTAGGGTGACCAGACCAGCTCCAAGGTGGCCAGGGGAGGGCGCTTGCCAATTTGATCCCGGTACTCCATCAGGGCCTGGGCTTGGGGAAAACAATCTGGTAAATACAAAAATCCCAAGCCCGTTTGCTCCAGGGACTGGCCCACTTGCTCCAGCGACCATCCTCGCCAGTCCACCCCCAAGCCTCGCCAGACCACCTCCAGAGGCAGACCATACTTGGGAGGGCAAAAGCCGGAGCCATGCAGCAAAACGGCTGCCCCCGCCGCTGCCAATACCAGAGCCACCAACACCCCTAGCGGTGCTGTGCGGGAGCGGCCATCGTAGGGGTGGCCAAAGATCACCAAGGGGTGGGGCAGATCCCGTTGGCGAAGGCGAGGGCCGTACTCGGCATAGGCATCCAACATACCAGCCAGCTCTTCGGCGGTGGGGCGCTTGATGCGGTGGGCAATCAAGAAGGCCCCAATCTGGGCTGGGGTGGCTTTGCCCGCAAGGAGCAGCCAAGTAGCCTGGGCGGCTTCGCCGCGGGTGAGATCCTCGTGGGTGTGGGTGCCACTGCCAATTTTCTTCAACAGCTCGCGAAACTCATGGCTCATAGCCTTGGCAGTCTGGAGCGGGGGAGGGTAAGTCTCCAACTAAGCCGACAGCACCTTGGCCGGGACCAACGCCTCGACGTCGGACCTCTTAGAAGGAGCAGGCGGGCGGAGCAGTTGGGCTGCCAACTGCAAAAAGCGGCGAATGGGTGGGATCTGATAGCGGTCACGGGTGGTAACTGCCACCACCTGTCGCTGCAACAAGGGGGGTTCAGTAGGCCGCACCTGGAGTTCTGGGTCGGCGTGGCAGTCCACCAGAGCGGATTCTGGCAGGAGGGCAATCAACTGCCCCTGGCGAACGACGCCGCGGAAGGCATCCAGCGTGTTCAGCTCCAGCGCTGCCTTGAGAGTTAACCCTTGGCGGGCCAGGTGGGATCCCACCCAAGCGCGCATAGCATAGCCATCTTTAAATACGGCCTGGGGGTACTCGGCCAACACTGGCCAAGGGATCCGCTCGTAGCGGCTAAGGGGATGGCTGGCGGCCATCAACACCTGAATGGGCTCCGAATACAGCGGCTCCACCACCAGTTCAGCTCCCCGCCTCAGCCAGGGATTTTCCATCACCAAAGCCACATCCACCAGCCCATCCTTGAGCACCTTCAAAGCGCGGTCGCTGCCCAGGGCCGTGACCCGCAACTGCACCTGCGGGTACTCTCGGCAGAACTCCTGGAGCACCGGCGGCAGTCGATAGGCAATCAGCGAGTGGATCCCGGCAACGCAGAGCTCGCTTTGCTCGCCCCGTAGCCATTCCCGAATGCTCTCTTGGGCCTGCTGCCACTCCTGACAGATGCGCCGGGCATGGGGTAGGAGCCGTTCCCCCGCCACTGTCAAAGCCAGCGGGCTCTTGCGATGCAGTAGCGGAGCGCCCACCTCTTCTTCCAAGGCCTGAATTCGGCGGCTGATGGCAGACTGGGTCAAGCCACTGCAGCGGGCAGCAGCCAAAAAGCTGCCGCTTTCGACGACGTTCAGGAAAGCCTGCAACAGCTCCAAACGCACCGAGAACCTCTCCGGAGTGATGGCCCAACTGCTGTGGGATTTTAGCCAGGGATCCCTCGACTTGGTGTAGGTACCGCTACCAAACCGTGCTGTAAGACTCTGGTATTGGGGAGGAGCGCTGCTCGCCGTGCCGCCTTGACGAGACTGGCTCCCCCTCAATCCAAGACAAGGGCGGCGCGACGGTAGAGAAAGTCGAGGGCAGAGTTGCGCAATTCGTAAAATTCCGGCATTTCCATGATGCGCGCGCGGCTGCGCGGTCGCCCAAAGGGGATCGTCAAAATCTCGCCAATATGGGCAGCAGGGCCATTGGTCATCATCACCACCCGGTCTGCCAGATAAAGAGCCTCGTCGATGTCGTGGGTAATCATCAAAACCGTGCAGCGGTGATCTCGCCAAATGGCCAGCAGCTCATCCTGCAGCTCTTGCTTGGTAATGGGATCCAAGGCCCCGAAGGGCTCATCCAGCAACAGCACTTCTGGGCGCACCGCCAGCGCGCGGGCAATGGCCACTCGCTGCTTCATACCCCCGGAGAGCTGCTTGGGCCGCTTGTGGGCTGCTTCGGCCAAACCCACGAGTTCTAGGTGTTCTTGAACGATTTCCCTTTTCTCTCTAGGGGATTTATCGGGATAGACCTGGTCCACCACCAAATAAACATTTTCAAAAGCCGTCAGCCAGGGCAGAAGGGAATAGTTCTGGAACACCATCATCCGATCCGGCCCTGGGGCGGTGATGGGCTGGCCCTTGAGGGTAATGGATCCCGAAGTAGGAGCAGAAAACCCGGCCACCATGTTGATCAAGGTGGACTTGCCACAGCCGGAGTGGCCGATGATGCAGACAAATTCGCCGGCGGCCACTTCCAAGTTGACATTTTCTAGCGCCACAAAGGCTCCTGCCGCCGTAAAGTAGGTCTTGCCCACATTCTGGAGGGAAAGAAGGGGCAGACCTGAGAGGGAAGAGGCTGAAGAAAAGGACAAAGAAGTTAAGCGAGAGTGGGTCATCATAAAGCCTTCCAGTTGAGTTCAGTAGGGCAAAAACTAGACCTTGCTGAGGGGGTATTCCTGCAGCTTCAGCTCCTGGCGAATGGCCACCGACTCCAGGTAGTTCAAGGGATCCTCGCCATCAAAGCGGGATCCGTCGGCAAAGAGCAAAGCCCCGCGATCGTGGGCCCGATCCGGCAGCCCCAGTTCTCTGGCAGCTAGGGCGTAGGTTTTGTCATCCAGCACTTGGTCGAGGACAGCAACCCAATTGCGAGGGAAGGGGCAGATGCCCCAGCGAGCCATCTGCGTCAGGATCCAGAGGTGCTCCAAGCGTTCGGGGCAGGTGTTGCGCCCGTTGGCAAACTGGTGGAAACCGACAATCACCTGCGATTCATCGGCAATGCCCCGCTGCAGGATGCCCCTCCACCCCGGCTCCAGATCGGCTGGGGCCACGCCCACATACTGGGGCGGGCCCAGCCACTCCAGGATCTGGGGACGGTGCTGCGGCTGATCGCAGTAGTGACAGGCCTCCAGCAGCGCCTTGACCAGAGCCACGTGGGTGCGGGGGTAGCTTTGGGCCCAGTCTTGGCGCACCGCCAGGACTTTCTCGATGTGGCTGGGCAAGAGTTCGGGAGTGGTGGCAACGATAACCCCCACCTGTTCCCGCACGGCGCGGGAGTTCCAGGGTTCGCCCACGCAGTAGCCGTCGATGTTGCCGGCCTTGAGGTGGGCCACCATCTGCGGCGGCGGGATCACCGTCAACGTCACCTCTCGATCCGGATCCACGCCGCCGCTGGCCAGCCAATAGCGCAATAGGAAGTTGTGCATCGAGGCCGGGTGCACCACCCCCAGCGTATGAACCGTATCGGGAGTTTGGCGGAGGTACTGGCGAAGATCCCAGGGGCTCTGGAAGGCCTGCAGCAGGAGTCGGCGCCCAAAGGTGATGGCGTTGCCGCCGCGGGAAACAGTAAGCGCAGTTACCAAAGGCACCGGTACCCCGCCCACCCCCAGGGTAGAGGCCAAAGGGATCCCGGCCACCACCAGGGCCGCATCCAGCCGACCGGAGCGGCTCCCTTCCCAGATGGTTTTCCAGCTCGGCTCCCTGACCAGCGTGACCTGTTCCAGGCCGTACTTCTGAAACAGGCCCTTTTCTTGGGCCACCACCAGAGGGGCGCAGTCGTTGAGGGGCACAAAGCCAATTGCCAAGTTGACTTTTTCCAGCCCCCCCTTGGCGATGGCCACACGGGTAGGAGTTTTCTGGCGGGCCCGCTT
>NZ_JANSIR010000017.1:0-6235 GCF_047462155.1 Synechococcus sp. OH2 | reverse complement strand
CTTCCTCTTAAAACCTGTACCCTATTTTAAATTAACAGGCTGTAACAACCCTTCTGACGGTTGCCAGAGCAACTTAAAGCGGCTGGGACAGCTTTTCCCGGCAACGCCGACTATGGTCGATGTAACGGATGGGGCGCTCGCGTGGCAGCAATCTTACTCAGCAGATTTTCCCTCAAGGCGGAGAAACCAGAAGGAACTCAGATGAGTTGTGGCAACTCCGCCAGGGAGCTGTGGGGCCGGCTCGACAGCAGAGGGATCGGCCCAGAATCTCGGCCTTACTTGTCTAGCTTCTCGATGTAGGGGCGAATGTCGTTGAGGTCGATGTAGCGATCGGTGGCGTTGCGCAGCTCGCGGGCAATCATTCCTTCGGTGGAGACGACGGTAATCAAGGTGTTTTTGGAGCGCAACAGCTCGACGGCCCGCTCAAAATCGCCATCGCCGCTAAACAAGATGATCCTGTCGTATTGCCCAACCGTGTTGAACATATCGATAACGATCTCGATATCCAGGTTGGCCTTCTGGAAGTAGCGGCCGGAGTCTTCGTCTCGATATTCTTTGAGGATCTTGGTGCGCACCGTGAAACCCAAGCTGATCAGAGCATCTCGAAAGGCCCTTTGATCGTTGGGATCCTTGATGCCGGTGTACCAAAATGCGTTGACTAGCTCGACGTTGGGCTGGGATCTAACAAAATAATCCAAGACTCGGCGCGGGTCGAAAAACCAGCCATTTTTTTGTTGGGCATAAAACATATTGTTCCCATCGATAAAGATGGAAACCCGCGTGACGGGATGGCGAAACATAAAGATTTTTCCGGGAATATAAGGTGGACTGGTCAGGAAAAGAGGGTGAAAACGAGAGTGTCGATTATCCTAAGGTAAGGGGTGGCTATGGCAGGCCAGCGCCTGCTGATACCAGTCTCTCATCATAGCGAAAACAGGGATCTTTTTCCCTAGCCATTAGACCGGGCGCCTTTGGAGATCAGAGTGGGTTCCGGCTGCCCTAGGGCATAGCTGGAGCCGGGGCGATCGGCTTGGCTGACGTACAGCTCTGCCAATTGTCGGGCCAGGTTGCGGATGCGCCCAATGTAGAGGGTGCGCTCGGCCACGGCAATGACGCCGCGGGCATCGAGCAGGTTGAAGGTATGGGAGCACTTGAGCACATAGTCGTAGGCGGGCAGGAGTAGCGACACCGCCAGCCGATCGGGAAGCACCTGTTTCTGCAGCTTCTGCTGCGTGGTTTCAATCAAGCGCTTGGCTTCAGCTTCGTAGAGGCGGAACAGCTCCAGCAGCATCTCGGGATCCGAATACTCGAAGTTGTAGTAGGACTGCTCCACCTCATTTTGGAAATAAATTTGCCCATAGGTAATCCGGCCCAGGGAAGGGTGCTCACTCCAGCAGAGATCGAAAACCGAATCCACCCCCTGCAGGTACATGGCCAGGCGCTCCAGTCCATAGGTAATCTCTACAGAAACCGGGTGGCAATCCTGCCCGCCCACCTGTTGAAAGTAGGTGAACTGGGTTACCTCCATGCCGTCCAGCCACACTTCCCAGCCCACCCCCCAGGCACCCAGGGTAGGGGATTCCCAGTCGTCTTCCACAAAGCGAATGTCATGCTCTGCCGGATTGATGCCCAAAGCCCGCAGGCTGTCTAGGTACACCTCTTGGATGTCGTCGGGGGAAGGCTTGATCAGAACCTGGTACTGAAAGTAGTGCTGCAGGCGGTTGGGATTTTGGCCGTAGCGCCCGTCGGTGGGGCGACGACAAGGTTCGACATAGGCCACCCGCCAGGGATCCGGCCCCAGGGCACGCAAAAACGTGTGGGGGCTCATGGTGCCGGCGCCTTTTTCCAGGTCGTAGGGCTGCAGGATGAGGCAGCCTTGTTCCCCCCAAAACTGCTGCAGGCGAAAGATCAAGTCCTGAAAGGTGTGGGCTGACATGACAAGGGCTGGGCAAAGCTACCCTATCCTACCAATCTCCCCCGCTCAGTCGATCAGCTCTTCTTCTCGATCGGCTGAATCTGAGTAGTCCCACTCGATGGGGGGCATTTGGTCGAAGGCCTGTTTGAGGGCGCTCTCCCAGAGCTTGCGCATCTTGGCCAGGTAGGGATCCCCGGTGCGCAGGCGCAGGCGATGGGTAACTTTGAACTGATTGGCCGGCACCATCACCAGGTCGATGGGGGGGCCGACAGAGATGTTGGACTTCATGGTGGAGTCGATGGAGAGGAGGGCACATTTGGCTGCATCCTCCAGGGGGGTTTCGTAGGAGAGGGTGCGATCCAAGATGGGCTTGCCGTATTTGGTTTCCCCCACCTGCAAAAAAGGCGTTTCTGGGGTGGCCTGGATGCAGTTGCCCTGGCTGTAGATCAAGAAGAGGGCCGGCTCCTCACCGCGGATCTGTCCTCCCAACAGGAAGCTGCACTGGGCGTCGATGCCGTCTTTTTCCAGCCAGGGTCGGTCTTGCTCTTGGATGTGGCGGATTTTGGATCCCAGGTAGCGGGCCACGTCGTAGAGATGGGGCAGGGTGTGGAGATTGGGGCTTTCCTGCTGGCGCAGATCCCGCTGCACTTCCGTTAAAACGCTCTGGGTAATGGACAGGTTGCCGGAGGTGCAAATTAAGATTACCCGTTCTTCGGGCAGGGAAAAGTCGAACAGCTTTTGGTAGGTGGAGACGTAATCGACGCCGGCGTTGGTGCGGGAATCTGCCGCCATCACCAAGCCAGAACGGGTGAGGATGCCAAGACAGTAGGTCATGGGAACGATTGGCTCGGCCTTCTGATTGTAGAGGGTTGTAGAGGGTCAGGAGAGAGCGAATCCAATTTTGTGGCGGATTTCCTCCCGCAGGCGGGCGGTGATCGAGGCTTCGTCCAAATCGGCCAAAATCTGGGCAATGGCAGCTTTGGGCCCCTCTGGCCCCCAACTGGCTCCCTGGGCCAGGTAGCGACGGGCCGCCTCCCCGATGGCGTAGCAGGAAAATCCGGCCAACACCGCTTGCGTCAGGGCCACCGACCCGTAGGCCCCTAGGGAGAATCCCCCCAGCAGGGTTTTCAGGGATCCCAGCCCCAACAGCGCCACCCATTCTCCCGCCCCCAGGCTGAGCATGCTGAGGACGATCTTCTGCAGCAGTTGGGCGGCTCCCGCAGTGCTCATGGGCCAGCCATACAGGCGGGACAAGCGCAGGATGAGAGCAATATCCAGGGCCAGTCCTCCCAAGGTGTCGAGCAGGGTAACGGGGTTGAGGGCAACAGCCAGCGCCTTGGTGCGGGCAGCAGCGGCGATGAGCTCTTGGGCCTGCTGGGCACGGCTTTGCAGCTTGCGCTCAATCACCTGTTGGTTGACGCGATCGGCAAACAGGAGAGCATTGAGGGCCAGCAGGGAACGCCCCTCCCGATGCAAGACTTCCAAGATTTTCAGGCGCAGAGCATCCACTTGGGGGGGGCCGATCTCCATCTCCACGCCAAAGCTGCCATCTGGCCTCTGCACCAGGCGCGGCACCCGCGGCGAGGCCGCCACCATGACAATCTCGTTGGGAGAAAGAAGCTGCCGCACCCGCTCGTTGCGGATCTTGTCGTAGATGGCCTGGCGATCCGCCTCTGGGTACTGGTCGATTTTGTTGAACACCAGCAGCATGGGCTTGCCCGCCTCCCGCAGCGTCGCTAGGGCCTCAAACTCCACCCGCGTCAGATCCCCGCAGACAACAAACAGGATCAGATCCGACCGCTGCGCCACCTCTTGGGCCAGCCGCGCCCGCTCCTCGCCGTCCACCTCATCGAGGCCGGGAGTGTCGATCAGCTCCAGACGGGATCCCTGCCAGTGGCTGACCTGAACCGACTGCACCGAGGCCGGCAGCAGGCGGGATCCCTGCAGGGCTGCTGCAGCCAAGGGGGGTTGGGGACGGGTTTCCCAACTGATGTTCCAAACGGCAGCTCGATGGGTACGGGTGACGCCATGGGTTGGCCCCGTCTCGAACACCGGCTCGCCCAACAGGGCATTGAGCAGGGAGGACTTGCCCCGACCCACCAGGCCAAAGGCGGCGATGTGGATGACCTCGGTTTCTAGCTTGTCCAAGAGCGCTTGCAAGTTCTCCAGCTCCCTCTCTAGGCCCACGATCTCTTGGGGGCGCAGATCCAATTGGGCCACCCACTGGCGCAGGCTGCGCTTGGCTTGTTGGTAGTTGAGGTCATCTTCTAGGGTGTTGCGGCGAGCCATGGCCGTAGCGCTCAATAGCAGTGGAGAACAGCCCAGCGGGGGCGGGTGTCAACCCTCAACGACAACGATCGACGACAGGCAGAAAAGCTAATCTCAAAGAAAGGCAGTTGGCCCTGCCGAGATCTGCAACTTCAAAAATAACGTTAAAACTAACGTTGAGAACCGAGAGTTCGCGACAGGAGGTTTTTCATGCCCAGGGCCATCTGGAACGGGGTGGTGGTGGCGGAGACCGACCGCTACGAAACCGTGGAAGGCAACATCTATTTTCCGCCGGAATCTTTGCGGCGGGAATACTTTCAGCCCAGCTCCACCCACACCACCTGCCCCTGGAAAGGACAAGCCAGCTACTACACCCTCGTGGTCAACGGCCAGGAGAACAAAGATGCCGCCTGGTACTACCCGGATCCCAAGCCGGCGGCGGCCAACATCCGCGGTTACGTGGCCTTCTGGAAGGGCGTCAAGGTAGAACCCTAGCCGAGCCGAGTTGCCAACTGAGTATGATGGAGAAAAGTTGGAGGGGCAAGGCGATGCTGACCGATGGCCAGATCCCAGGCAGCCCAACCCGCTGGGCAAGCAGGTTGTGTTGGGCCGGATTGAGCCTCCTGTTGCTAGGTTGTGGCCCAGCAGGATTTCGCACGCCGCGCCCCACGCTCACCGGCAGCGGCCTCAACAGCATTTTCCCTGATGGGGAGCCTGCTTTCAGTGGCGATGGTCGCTACCTGGTGTTTTCCTCTGCCCGCAGCGGCAGCCAGGACATTTTTCTCTACGACACGGTGGAACAGCGGCTGGTGGACTTGCCCGGTCTGAATTCCAGCGATGTGGCCGCCACCTCGCCGGATATCAGCGCCGACGGTCGCTACATCGTCTATGTCTCCAATGCGCTGGGCAAGTCGGAGATTTTTCTCTACGACCGGCAAACCCGCCGCGTTGAGAATATCAGCAGCCGGGTGCCGGGGGATGTGCGCAACCCCACCATCAGTGGCGATGGCCGCTTTATCGCCTTTGAGAGCAACGGTCGTGGCCAGTGGCACATCGAGATTTTCGACCGCGGCCCGGCGGCGGCCACGCAGCCCTCTTTACCCGCCTCTTCCAACGCTGGCGATAACCCCTAGAGGGATCCCCCAGCTAGGATAGACTCCCCACCAAGAGCTGTTGCATGGTTCTTTCTCTGGCCCAGCGACTTCACCCTCTCCGCTCCAATGTCTTCGACCAAGTGGATCAGGCGAAGTGGGAGGCACGCCGCTCCGGCTTGGATGTCATCGACCTGTCTCTGGGATCCTCAGACCTGCCCCCGCCTCCCGAAGCTCTAGCAGCCATTCAATCGGCTTTGTCGGATCCCACCACCTACGGCTACACCCTGTTTCACGACACGGCTGATTTCCGCGCCGCCTGTGCCAAGTGGTACCTGAGGAAGTTCGACCTGGAGATCGACCCGGAAACGGAGGTGCTGCCGCTGATCGGATCCCAGCAGGGAACGGCCCTTCTACCGCTGGCCCTGCTCAATCCCGGGGATATTGCTTTGGTTACCGACCCCGGCTACCCCTCCCATGTGGGCGGGATCCATCTGGCGGGGGGGATCCCGTACTACCTGCCTCTACGGGTGGAAAACCGCTTCCTGCCCCAGTGGGACGAGATCCCGGCGGAGGTCTGTCGCCAGGCACGCCTCTTGGTGCTGAGCTATCCCCACAACCCCACCACCGCCACCGTCACCCCGGAGTTTTGGCAGGAAGCGCTGCAATTTTGTCGGCAGCACGACATCATCCTGGCCCATGACTTTCCCTATGTGGACTGGCGTTTCGACGGCCAGGTGGCTCCCTCGGCGCTGCAGGCGGATCCGGACAAGACCCGCACCATCGAGTTCTTTTCCCTCTCTAAGTCCTATCACATGGGGGGGTTCCGGGTGGCCTATGCCATCGGCAGCCGCGAGCTGATCCGAGCTTTGCGCCTGGTGAAGTCCACCATTGACTTCCACCCCTACCAGGGCATTCTGCGGGGGGCGGCGGCGGCCTTGGCGGCTCCCGATAGCTTTTT
>NZ_JANSIR010000016.1:0-4679 GCF_047462155.1 Synechococcus sp. OH2 | reverse complement strand
ACTACGCAATGCTGTCGCTCTAACTCCCCTCTCCCTCTGGGAGAGGGGCCGGGGGTGAAGGCGGGTCGGCGGCAAAGTGTCTTAATCTGGTTTGAAACGACTCTATCTTCCTCCTTGCCGGTTAACTTCTGGACAACCTTGACCTGGGCAGAGAGCCAAAGAGGCTAGCATTGTAAAAAATCTTTGCCCTGACAGGTTCTTATGACCGACGTTCCCGTCTCCCGCATTCGCAACTTTTCCATCATCGCCCACATCGACCACGGCAAATCCACCCTGGCCGACCGGCTCCTGCAAGAAACCGGCACCGTTTCAGCCCGCGAGATGAAGCCGCAGCTTCTAGACAGCATGGAACTGGAGCGGGAGCGGGGCATCACCATCAAGCTGCAGGCGGCCCGCATGAACTACCGCGCCCAAGACGGCCAGGACTATGTCCTCAACCTCATCGATACGCCGGGGCACGTGGACTTTACCTACGAAGTCTCCCGCTCCCTAGCAGCCTGCGAAGGGGCGCTGCTGGTGGTGGATGCCTCTCAAGGTGTGGAAGCGCAGACCCTGGCCAACGTCTATCTGGCCCTGGAGAACAACCTGGAAATCATCCCGGTCATCAACAAAATTGACCTGCCGGGGGCGGAGCCGGAGCGGGTCATCGCCGAAATTGAACAGGTGATCGGCCTCGATTGCAGCGGGGCGATCCTGGCTTCTGCCAAAATGGGCATCGGCATCCAAGAGATCTTAGAGGCTATTGTGCAGCGGGTGCCCCCGCCGCAGGATACGGTGGCGGATCCCTTGCGGGCTTTGATTTTCGATAGCTACTACGACTCCTATCGCGGCGTGATTGTCTATGTGCGCATCATGGATGGGGAGGTGAAAACGGGGGATAAGATCTGCTTCATGGCCTCCGGTCGGGAGTACGAAATTACCGAGCTAGGGGTGATGCGCCCCCATCAAGAGCCGGTTGAGTCTCTCCATGCGGGGGAAGTGGGCTACATTGCCGCCGCCATCAAAAGTGTCGAGCACGCCCGTGTTGGGGATACTATCACGCTTGTCCATCGCAGGGCCTCTGAACCTCTGCCGGGCTACAAAGAAGCCAAGCCGATGGTCTTCTGCGGCCTCTTCCCCAGCAACTCCGATCAATACGCCGAACTCAAAGAAGCTCTGGAAAAACTGAAGCTCAACGATGCTGCCCTCTACTTTGAGCCGGAAGTTTCCCCTGCCATGGGCTTTGGCTTCCGCTGTGGTTTCCTGGGCCTGTTGCACATGGAGGTGGTGCAGGAGCGCCTGGAGCGGGAATACAACCTGGATTTGGTGATTACCGCTCCGACAGTGGTATACCAGGTTACCCTCAATGATGGCTCGGTCATCCGCGTAGATAACCCCAGCAAGCTGCCTCCTCCTAACGAGCGCGTCAGCATCGAGGAGCCTATTGTTCGGGTGGAGGTAATCCTGCCGGAGGAGTTTGTTGGTACGGTGATGGAGCTGTGCGAGACCAAGCGCGGCACCTTTAAGGATATGAGGTACCTGGCTCAGGGCCGCACGACGTTGGTGTACGAATTGCCTTTGGCGGAGGTGGTCACCGACTTCTTCGACCAGTTGAAATCTCGCACCCGCGGCTACGCCAGTATGGATTACCAAATGGTGGGTTACCGCGCCGACGATCTGGTGCGTTTGGACATCCTAATCAACGGGGACGTGGTGGATTCTCTGTCCACAATCGTGCATCGGGACAAAGCTTTTTATGTGGGCCGGTCTCTAGTAGCCAAGCTGCGCGAGCTGATCCCACGCCACCAATTTGAGGTGCCCATTCAGGCAGCGATTGGCTCTCGGGTGATAGCCCGCGAAACCATTCCTGCCCTGCGCAAAAATGTCCTGGCCAAGTGCTACGGGGGGGATGTGACCCGCAAGCGGAAACTTTTGGAAAAGCAAAAGGAGGGGAAAAAGCGCATGAAGGCGGTGGGAACCGTGGAGGTGCCCCAAGAGGCGTTTATGGCAGTGCTGAAGTTGCAAAATGACTAGCCCAGTCTTACGACGGGAAGAGGTGTTGGCCTGGCTCCAGGAGCAGGTGCCTCCCCCTCGCCTTCGCCACATTTTGGGGGTAGAGGCGATGGCCCGGCAACTGGCGATCCATTATGGGCTGGATGAGCAAAAAGCTGCTTGGGCAGGGCTGATGCACGACTTGGCCAAGTCCTTCCCCCCGGAGCAACTGTTGCAAAGGGTGGCTCAGGAACGGGAGCTGGACGAAATTGAGCGGGCCGAACCCCACATTCTCCACGCCGAGGTGGGATCCCTGCTGGCACGGGAGCGATTTCAGGTACAGGATGCAGAGATCTTGGCGGCCATCGCCAACCACACCCTGGGACGCCCCGGCATGGATCCATTGAGCTGTGTGGTTTTTGTAGCCGATGCTCTGGAGCCGAATCGGGGCAGCAGCCCAGAATTGGAGCGGTTGCGGCAGATGGCTTTTGTAGATTTGTCTAAAACCGTGGTGGGAGTCTGTGACTTGAGCCTAAAATTTTTGCTAGATCGGAATCAAGTGGTTCATCCGCGCACCCTCATGACTCGGAATCATTTTCTGTTGCATCCTTTAGATAGAAAGGATGTAGGGAAGGTTATGTCCCAAAGCAACTCAGTCGTTTCAGGAGGGTTCTAGTTGCTACAGCCCATGCCTGCCCGTGCCAGGGATCCCATCTATCGCATGGCGTTGACCGCAGCTCGCGCAGCGGAAGAAAAAAAAGGCGGCGACATTGTCTTGCTGGATGTATCCCAAATTTCCACGTTGGCGGATTACTTCCTTTTGATCAGTGGCTACTCGCTTACGCAAGTACGGGCCATTGCCCGAGCAATTGAGGAAAAGGTTTGGGAGGAGTGGCAACAGAGTCCGCGCCGCATCGAAGGTCAAGAGTCAGGCTCCTGGATACTGATCGACTATGCCGATCTCATTGTCCATGTGCTCATGCAGGAGGAAAGAGACTACTACGACCTAGAATCTTTCTGGATCCAGGCCCAGCGAGTTGATTTACCATTGGCGGGCTAGCCTCATTGTTTCTGAGTTCAGATCCCTAAGCTGCAACGGCTTTGCGGAGCCCGTAGCTGGGGCCAGCAGTCACCTGTCTGGCCTCTCAGCACTTGTCTCAGCAGTATTCCAAGCCGGCTTTGGCGCGCTAAGTTAGCCAATTGTCAAAAAATATGTAAGTTCCTTGATATTCCCATAATTTTTCACATAGTCGTATGCTAGCGTGGTGGGCGAGGAGTGGTTGAGTGAGATCTTCTTTCTCACTGTGGCTAAGCTTCTATAGTCTTTGTTAAATACTGTACCCTGCTCTCCTCGGAAGCTCGATAATTTTTCGTTGGTGCCGGATGCCAGAGAAGCGATCTTCACGGTTTCTGATGGTTCCTGTTGGCTGCTTTTAGCGGCAAGCGGGAAGACAAACGAGGTGAATAGAGATGGAAAGGCTTAGCCGCAGAAGAGATCTTACACACGCTTTGTTTAATACCTGTTTTAAGAGTGACAGGGATTTTTAGGAGGGACGTTGATCATGATGGAAAAGATGTTGGTTAATATCGTTGAGTATCTGGCCCTAGGAGAGCTGGAAAATTACCTCTGTACCGAGCATCCCCATCAGCAGGTGTTTCATGACGCCAAGGAGCGGGAAGCGATGATGCAGCAGATCCTAAACCGCGTTCCTGCTGTTTACATGTGGCTGGCTCCCGATGAGTGTCCCAGCCACGATCAGCTCAACCCTTCTGAGCTGGAATTGCTCCGCTCGGTAGTGCGGGATGTGGTCAAGCAGAAGCTGCAACAAGCTTCTTTTGGCGTTGACCCCTATGCGGGATCCATGTCGGAAGCTTTTTACGGGTAGAGGAGCACGGGCTTAGGCTAGACTGCGAGAACATTGCCTCGCCCTGGTATGTTGCCCGTCTACTATTCAGAGACCTTTCTTCGCCACGATACGGGCCCCTTTCATCCCGAGCGCCCGGCTCGCCTGCAGGCCATTGTCAAGGCGCTGCGCAGCGCTTCTTTTGCCGACTGCCTGGAGTGGCGGGATCCCCCCTTGGCGGATCTTGCGGAACTGGAGCGGGTTCACCCGCGCTGGCACATTCAACAGGTGGCCGAGTTGGCCGTGAGGGGCGGGGGACGCATCGACGCAGATACTTCCGTTTCCGCAGCAAGCTTCGAGGCGGCGCGCTTGGCGGTGGGAGCCTGGATTGCTGCTTCGGCCTCGGTTTTGGCCGCAGCTCAGCCGGCTTTGGTGCTGTGTCGCCCGCCGGGGCATCACGCGGAGCCGGAACGGGCAATGGGGTTTTGTCTCTTCAGTAACGCCGCCATTGCCGCCCTCTGGGCCCTGGATCAGCCAGGGGTAAGGCGGGTGGCAATTTTTGATTGGGATGTGCATCACGGCAACGGCACGCAGGCGGTGGTGGAGCGCCACCCCCAACTGGCCTATGCCTCTATCCATCAGTTTCCCCTCTACCCCGGCACGGGCTTGGCCCAGGAAACCGGGATCCACGGCAACCTCTGCAATGTGCCGCTGCCTGCTGGGTCGGATTGGTCGGCCTATAAAAAGGCTCTCGATGAGAAGGTTTTGCCCTTCTTGCGAGCCTTCCAACCGGATTTGCTGCTGGTGAGTGCTGGCTTTGACTGTGCCAAGGGGGATCCCTTGGCACAGTCAAAGCCAGCACTC
>NZ_JANSIR010000015.1:0-5493 GCF_047462155.1 Synechococcus sp. OH2 | reverse complement strand
CCTGATCCCCAAACTCCAAGGGGACTCAAAATGTAATCTTGACTACTACTCTGTGGAGATTTTCTGTGAGAAATTGCCTCGCCGCAGGAAGAAATCTCAATCCAAGTCCGTCCTGAGTTGAGGAGCCATTCTGAAAAAATCAAAATGGTAAGATAAAATACAGAAATTGCTTTTCCAGGATTAATTTCTGCTGGTTGGGATCGCCGTATCGCAGACTACCGCAGCGATCCCCAGGCGGTGTTAGGGTAGATGCTAGGCTGAGCAGAGTGGGCTGGTGATCTAATTATGCAAACACTTGATGCAATTCCCGCCAAAAGACAAACAGAGCGAATAACCTGTAGCTACATCAATGCGACCAGCTCCGTTCAGGTGGTTCGCATCGCAAATATCGAAAACTGGTACTTTGAGCGGGTGGTCTTCCCAGGGCAGCGGCTGCTGTTCGAGGCGGTGCCAGGAGCCAAGCTGGAGATCCATACGGGCATGATGGCCAGCTCCATCTTGACGGATATCATCCCCTGCGAAAAGCTGCGCGTACGAGAAACGGAGCCGCTGACGGTGGTCGCTTAGGTTTCCAGGCCGCAGAGCAGAACCTAGGTCTTGTGGCTTTGCTGCTTCTCCTCTTCCCCTGTCGGAGTAGGGGAAGGCTGGGGTGAGGGGCGAGGCTTGGGCGGCAACGGGATATCGAGGAAGCGGGCGCTCAACCGCACCGGGGTGGTCTCGCGCCGCTGCGGCAGCCACGGGATCCCCAGCCAACGGGCCGTGAGCTCCAGCAAGCCGGGGGGCAACGTCGGCGTAGGGGTGGGCGTTGGCGGCGGCGTGGGATAGAGATCCAAGCGCGGGGGGCGCGGGGTGCTGACCCGGAAAGCATCAGGGGGCGGCTGGGTCAGCGGCACGTTGGGATCCCCGCACCCCAGCAGGCCCAAACCCAGCAGGATGTACAGCGCTGCGGTGCCTCTGCTTCTCATGAACAAGCTGCCGAACATCGACCCACCAGACTATCACTGGGATCCCAGGACTCTGAGGCGGCTTTGCAAATCTGCCTCCAGGGCAGATAGCTCGCGGGCCATGGTTACGTAGCGGTTGGCAGTCAAGTTTTTGGCGACAAATTGTTCCAACAGTTGCTGATCCCGGGCAACCATTTGGTTGAGATACTGAGCTACGGAGGCTTGTGGATTCTCGATTAAAGCTCTGCACACCTGCAGCGCCATTACCAGTTGGGCCCGCACCTGCAAAAAGAGCGACTGGATATACCTCTGCTCGGCCTCACTCAGTTGGCGAAAATCTCGCCAATACTGGCCCCCCTCCAGCGATTGTTGTAGCTCTTGCACCCAGCGGTTGTACTCTTTTACCTTGCGAGCTAAGTCGCTGGCAAACTCCATGATCTTGGGTGAGCTACTGAGGAGATGGGCCTCTTGCCAGCGCTGGCGGATGCGGCGCAGGCTCTGCTGTAGCTCCAGGCTGGCCCACAATAGCCCCAGCAAAACCACCCCCAGCAACAGGACGGCTGCTGCATACAGCAGCCAATAGCCGGGATCCCGCATCCCCAAGAAGATCACCAGAGCAATCACCAACAGGCAGAGGGCCAGCATGCCCCAGAAGCGCAGTTGCTGTTGTTGCAGGCGCAGGTACTCTCCCCTCAGGCCAAAAGCCTCACAGGAAGCCTCCAGATCCGCGTCCATGATCTGGCGAAACTCTTCTGCAGAGATCGGCTCAGCAGTGATCATTGAAGGCCCTCTCAACGCAACCTGGGTGAGCGGACTGAAGTACAGCTCCTCAGGATTTGCCCTGCCAATTCCGCGCGGCTTCCGTACTCTCCTCCAGCGGCTCCAGCACCTCGCTGGCTGGAACTACCATCAGCCCGTAGCCCCCTTCGCGACAAAAATCAACGATCTCCTGGGTATCAAAGCGCTCGGCCACCGGCTTGGGCAGCCCCTGCTGGGCCAGCCTTTGGGCATATTTTTTCGCCCCGAAGGCGCTCTCAAACGCAATAACAATGTCCTGCCCCCCGATCTGGCGTGTGCAGATCCCCTCTTGGCCATTGGCTTGGTAAAGCAGCACGATGACCTGGGGGGGTAAGTCTTCTGGGCTAGCCCAAGCCAACTCCTTCTCAGCCTGGGATCCGCCGCTGAGCAACACATCCCGTGCCTCGTTGAGCCGCGCCAGTTGCGCCTCCAGCAAGGGTCTTTGCCGTTCGTCCTCCAGCTCCAAGAGGGCGGTACTGAGGGTTTGATATTCTCGCAACCATTTCCTCCGGATCTCCCGTTCGCTGGCATCCGACGGCAGGTTGAGAACTTGGAGGGCCTCGGTGGTGTCCATCGACAGCCTCTGCTCTGATTGAGAGGAACGTAACTGTCCACAGTCTAGACTAACCGCTCTGGGAACCTTGAGAGGGGGACTCTTCCAGGGATCCCCGGCACTGTCAGCCGGTCGTTGGGCAGGAAGCCGAACCGCTGAACAATTCCCCTTGCGCCATGTTCGAGATGCCGCCAGCGGGGTGGGCAGCTATCGCGATCCCTTTTTGTGCCTGGATCTCGGGCGAGCACCTTGGCTAGCCGAGGCCCTTGGCCAACTGGATAGGCAAAAAAATGGTGTGGCACAGCAAGTAGAGGTTGCCTGCCAGCAGCTACTGCAAGTTGTGAAAGAATCGCTGCTCTACCGCTGCGCGGGAGCAAGCTAGCAGGGCTGCAGAGAACGTCAAGGTTAATTCTCAGTTAAGAAAAAAGCCGTTGCGGGGTGTAATCTAGCTGCATCTATGAGAAGATGGTAAAGCTGTGCTTTTTGTTCGCACGGCTTCGGTAGTCTATCTGGCCAATTAGGGGATAGTATGCTGCACACACTATCTGGCCAATTAGGGGATAGGTCTCTGGCTCTGATTGGGATCCACTGCATCCTAGAGCTTTACGACTGCCCGGCCAAACTTCTGGATGATGTCTCCCTTGTGCAACAGGCCTTGCGGGAGGCAGCAAGACGCTCCAACTCCACCCTCTTGGGTGAGCTTTGCCATCCATTTGAGCCACAGGGGATCACGGCGCTGGCCCTTTTGGGAGAATCCCATATCTCCATTCACACCTGGCCCGAAGCGGGCTATGCAGCGGTGGATGTGTTCACCTGTGGTCGCCACACGCGGCCCGAAGCAGCCTGTGAATACTTGATCCAGGTGTTTCAAGCGCGGCGGCATTCGCTGCGCAAGCTGCCTCGCCGAACCACGGATGCGGTACCTGTTGAAGAGATGGCGGATTTTCCCGAAGCGCTGAGCTGTGAAACGGCCAGACGAAGGCGCTGAGATCCCGCCGCTTTTTGTAAGGGGTTCTATGAACATCCCAAAGAGCTTCTTCTGGGCACAGGAGTACTTCACCCCCTGGGACTACACTGCCCGTGCCATCACGCGCATTCTGGCCTACCGAAAAACCCCTTTTCAGGAGATGCTTATCGCCGAGACGGGAGCCTACGGCAAGGGCCTGATGCTGGATGGTCACTGGCAGTCCACCACCGTGGACGAATTCCTGTACCACGAGGCTCTGGTTCACCCGGCCCTGGTGCAGGTCGTCCAGGCGGGTGGGATCCCGCGGCGAGTGTTGATATTGGGCGGTGCGGAGGGGGCGACGCTGCGGGAGGTGCTGCGTTGGCGCTCGGTGGAGCAGGTGGTGATGGTGGACATCGACGGGGAGGTGGTGGAGGCCTGTCAAGAGCATCTGCCGGAAATGCACCAAGGATCCTTTGAGGATCCGCGGGCAGAGGTGGTGATCGCTGACGCCTTGGATTTTCTTCACCAGACGGAGCCGGTCTGGGACGCGATCCTTTCCGATCTGTCGGATCCCATTGAGTCCGGCCCGGCCTACCGCCTCTTTACCCAGGAGTTTTTTTGCCAGATCCACTCGAAGTTGCGGCCCGCTGGGGCTTTTGTCATCCAAGCTGGGCCGACGGGGCCGGTAGAGTTGTGGCAGCACACTCGCATCGTTCACACCCTGAAAACGGTGTTTGCTGCTGTGCAGCCCTACGCTATCTACGCCCCCACCTACGGCGGGCCGCTGGGGTTTGCCCTGGCAGCCCAGGATCCCATCTCTTCCAGGCCGGAGCCCGAACAGGTGGATCAGATCCTGGCCCAACACCTGGATCCCGCCCGCGGAGCGCTGCGCTTCATCGATGGCATCACCCTCCTGGGACTCTACCAGGTTCCCGCCCACCTGCGCCGCGCCATTGCTGCTGAGACCACCGTCTACACCCTAGACAACCCTCCTCAGGTTGATTAATAGGATCCTGAGGTATTTGTCTTCGGTGCCATAACTTGGTAGATTCGTGAGCAGCCGAATTTCGCTTCCCTGATGAAAGTCCTGGTTATTGGTGGTGACGGATACTGTGGCTGGGCAACGGCCCTACACCTGTCCAACAGGGGCTATGAGGTGGCCATTCTCGATTCCTACGTGCGCCGCCTCTGGGATCTGCAGCTAGGGGTTTCTACCCTGACGCCCATTGCCCAGCTCGAACAGCGGGTGGATCGCTGGAAGGGGCTGACCGGCAAGGATATTCCCATTTTCGTTTGCGACGTCACCAACTACGAGGCCCTCATTTCTTGCATGCGTCGCTTTGAGCCGGAGGCCATTGTCCACTTTGGCGAGCAGCGCTCTGCTCCCTACTCGATGATTAGCCGCGAACATGCGGTGATGACCCAGGTCAACAATGTAGTGGGCACCCTGAACATCCTCTACGCCATCAAGGAGGAGTTTCCCGACTGCCACCTGGTGAAGCTGGGCACCATGGGTGAGTATGGCACCCCCAACATCGACATCGAGGAGGGGTACATCACCATCGAGCACAACGGCCGCAAGGACACCCTGCCCTATCCGAAGCAGCCGGGTTCCATGTATCACCTCTCCAAGGTGCACGACAGCCACAACATCCACTTCGCCTGCCGCGTCTGGGGCCTGCGCGCCACGGATCTCAACCAAGGAGTGGTGTACGGCGTGCTGACAGAAGAAACTGGCATGGATGAGGTGCTGATCAACCGCCTCGACTACGATGGCGTGTTCGGTACGGCCCTGAACCGCTTTTGCATTCAAGCCGCAGTGGGCCATCCGCTGACAGTGTACGGCAAGGGGGGCCAAACCCGTGGCTTCCTGGATATCCGTGACACGGTGCGCTGTGTGGAGTTGGCCATCGCCCATCCCGCTGAGCCGGGCCAGTTTCGGGTGATGAACCAGTTTACGGAGCAATTTAGCGTGGAGCAACTGGCGCTGATGGTGCAAAAAGCCGGAGCCACCATGGGGCTGAAGGTGGAGATCAACTACCTAGAAAACCCCCGTGTCGAGCTGGAGGAGCACTACTACAACGCCAAAAATACCAAGCTCCTAGACTTGGGCCTACAGCCCCACTATCTGTCTGACTCCCTTTTGGACTCGCTGCTCAACTTTGCTCTCAAGTACAAAGACCGGGTGGATGTGCGGCAGATCCTGCCCTCGGTGAGTTTTGAGCTAGAGGCTGATCCCAGCCGCTACC
>NZ_JANSIR010000014.1:1421-3719 GCF_047462155.1 Synechococcus sp. OH2 | reverse complement strand
TCCTTCCTCTTAAAACCTGTACCCTATTTTAAATTAACAGGCTGTACCCAAATCTAGTTTCGATTCTGAAGCAGTGTCTGCTCTGTCTACCCAGTACCTCTCTGTAAGAGAAGCTTCAGAAATCTTAAACTGCTTAGAAAAATAGGTGCGGCGACTACTCCGAGGCGGCGAAATCAGCAGGGAAAAATCGGCAGTCAGTGGACTGTAGCATCAGAGTTTGCAGAGAACTACTGCGTTAAGGGAGTGAGGTACAGACTCAAAAGTAACCGATCACAGTTGACGCTCGTTTAGCTAGCCTCAGCTAAAAATCCTGAGTTTTTTCTGGCTGTATGGGTCTAGAAGAAGACATTCAGGTAATACTTGCTTGTGAAGTTGATCCAGCCACTTACGGTGTGCTGCCGTAAGTTTGGGAATCCGAGCGCTGATAACGGTACTGACAATCACGCCAGCGATTGTCTTTGTAGACTTCAATACTCATTTCGAAATTCTATTTTCGTAGCCATTATTATACCTCTTTATCCACTTTTCAGCCACCTCCTTCTCTTTTCTGGCATTTATCTCCGAACAAAGTTCTGGGTCTCTGTAGCAGGCTCTAAGAAGAGTTCGGTGGGCCTCAAGAATTTGCCAATTCTTTTGAGAGAGGGCAATTTCAAAAAATTTTAGAAGTTCTTCCTCGAAGTTATTGCGAATGATATCGTTGAGGGTAACAGGTATCTCAGGTCTCTCCCGTAGCTCATAGCAATTGGCTTAGGTACCTAATATCGAAACTGGGCAGCGGGATATCCTTCGCTGAGAGATTCCGCACCTCATCTTTGGGGAAGCTTTGGAAAGGCAGGAGACTCTGGGAAACAATGGGAGAGGGAATCCCGCTCACAACTGGTTCTTCTCCGCTTGGACGGAGTCCTCGCTGTTTTCCCCCTTGCCCCAAATCTCACCGCATCTGCCGGCCATATGAACATAGCCCCAGACCCAACTGCCCCGCTTGCCCCTGCCGACTCCTTGCCGGAGCTGGATCCCGTCCTGCAACGCAAGTTCCACCAGCTTGTCCAAATCTTCGCCGAGATGGGGCGGGTCTTGGTGGCCTACTCAGGCGGGGTCGATAGCAGCCTGGTGGCCAAACTGGCCTGGGATCAGGTGGGGGAGCAGGCCCTGGCCGTCACCGCCGCTTCCCCGGCGCTGTTGCCTGAAGATCTGGAGGAGGCCATCCGGCAAGCCCAATACATCGGCATTCGCCACCAGATCGTCGAGACTCACGAGTTGCAGGATCCTCGCTACGCCGCCAACCCCGCCAACCGCTGCTACTTCTGCAAAAGCCACTTGCACGACACCCTGCGCCAGGTGGCTAAAACTCAGGGATACGACCACGTGGCAGATGGCCTTAACGCCGACGATCTGGCCGACTATCGACCGGGATCGCAGGCGGCCCGAGAGCGCGGCGTGCGTTCTCCCTTGGCAGAGGTGGGGATGAGCAAGCTGGAGGTGCGGCAACTGTCTCGCCACCTGGGTCTGCCCTGGTGGAATAAACCGGCCCAGCCCTGCCTCAGCTCCCGCTTTCCCTATGGCGAGGCAATCACCGCCGAGAAGCTGCGTCGAGTGGGGGCGGCAGAGCGCTATCTGCGCAGCTTGGGCTGGGAGCAGGTGCGCGTGCGCTCCGAGAAAGATACTGCCCGCATCGAACTGCCCCCTCATCAAATCGTGGAATTTGTGCAAAAAACCGATCTGGCAGCGCTGGTCAAGGCCCTGCAATCTTTTGGTTATCTCTACGTCAGTCTCGATTTGGAGGGCTACCGCAGCGGCAAGCTCAACCGCGCCCTCAACCCTCCCCCGCCGACAACGGGCTGAGCCAGCCTAGGGGCTTGGGCTGAAGTTTTGTGCCAGGTTTAGGGGAATATGAAAGGGTTTTGGTGGCTCTGGCTTTGCTTGGGGGTGTTTGGTCTGGCAACGGCTGCTCCTGCCTCAGCCCAGAAAAGCCGGGTGGCAGCTGCTCCGCCGGGGGATACGACTGACGCCCTTGCGGAGCGCACGTTACGGCTGCGCTCGGATCGCCAAACCTTCGACCAGCGGGCGCAGGTTTTCCTGGCCGAGGGCAACGTGGAGATGCGTCTGGGCCGCTCTGTGCTGCGGGCAGATCGCTTGCGCATCGAGCTGCAACAGCGGCGAGCGGTGGCCGAGGGCAACGTTTCCATCGAGTTGGATCAGCAGCGCATCCAGGGATCCCGGCTGGAATACGACTTTGGGCGGGAGCAGGGCTTTTTGGAAGAGGCCTTCGGGCAGGTGGATATTGGCCAGTTGCAGGCC
>NZ_JANSIR010000014.1:0-1236 GCF_047462155.1 Synechococcus sp. OH2 | reverse complement strand
AACTGGGAAGGAGAGCAGGTGCGGCTGACCAATGACCCTCTCGATCCGCCAGAGCTGGAGATCCGCAGCCCGCGGGCGACCTCTACCTTGCAGGCGGATGGTTCCAGCCTGTTGATTGCCGAAGCTGGCCAACTGGTTTTCGACCAGGTCTTGTTTCTGCCCCTGCCCATTCGGCTGCGCTTTGACTCATTGAACCGTCAGCCTCCGGTCAGCATTTTCTACGATGACTTCGACCGGGAAGAGCTGCGGCGCGGCCTGATCCTGCAGGCCAACTTCGAGCTGCTGCAGGATCCCCATCTCAGCCTGGTGCTCTCCCCACAACTGTATCCGCAACGCCTTTGGGGCAGCGATCAAGGGATCCGCGATGGGATCGGGCTGCGGGCTGATTTTCGTTGGCGGCAACCGGAAGCCAATGCCCAAACCTCGCTGTTTGCCGAGCTGCGCGGGATCGTCTTCGAGGAGTTTGCCCGGCGCTTGCGGGCTCAGGTCGAACACCGCGTTACCACCGGCAACGGCGGCCAAGTCACCTACACCTATGCGTATCAGGAGCGTTTTTTCAGCGGGCGGCTGGGGTTCCAGATTGTGGAGAATCGCCTTGGTGCTAGCTACAGCTCGCCCACCCTCCGCCTCGGCAACACCGGTTTGGACTTCAGCTACCGCATAGCCGCCGACTACATCGACGCCCTGGGACAACTCGGCAACATCGACACCGATCCCGATCTGGCCTTGGCCAATACCACCGAGCGCATCCAGCTCGCCCGACTGCAACTGGGGGCAGCCCTAACTCGTTCTTTTCCCCTCTGGCGACCCCCTAAGACGGCGTCGGATCCGCCGCCCCGCTTTTCCGCTTTGCCCATCGAACAGGGAATCTGGCTCAACACCGGCGTCAGCAGCAGCCAGTCGTTTTACTCCAATGGGCGCACCCAAAGCTATACTGCCGGCAGCATCGGCCTCGACGCGGTGATCGGGGCTTTTGCGGCCAATACCTTCGACTACACCAACCTGAGGGTGACCTACTCCAACGGTTTTTTGGCCGGAGCCTCGCCGTTTTTGTTTGACCGCATCACCACGCGGGAGCAGCTTGTTTTGGGCTTTTTACAGCAACTGTATGGTCCGTTGCGGGTAGGGGCAGAGACGACGGTGGATCTGCAGTCAGGCCAGCAGGTGGACATCACCTACCGCCTGGGTTACGACCGCCGCACCTATGGATTTAGCTTGCAATACAATCCGGTGCGC
>NZ_JANSIR010000013.1:0-15385 GCF_047462155.1 Synechococcus sp. OH2 | reverse complement strand
GGGGGTGGGTTGGGCGGGGGCATCGCCACCGGTGCGCAGATCCAGGGTGCCGGGTTGGGGCTGTGCCCAAGCTGCAGCGGTGTGTAGCACCATCCCACAGGTCAGGGCTGAAGCTAGCCAAGGGCAGAGTTGCCTGGAACAATTCATAGGGATCCCTCGCACACCACAAAGATTGGAAAGCTGGGCCAAGATTGCACTAAAACCCTCTGCCGCCCAGCGGTGGACAATTGCCCTGAATTATATCAACCCCCATCCCTGCGGATCCGAGCATTGCCGCGAGCCGGATTGCGGGCTTGGGCAGTCTGAAGTGCAAGCAGCCGCCTCTTCTTTACGGCAGGCGCAGGGATCCCTGGCAGCGCTGGCCACAGGTCTGCGGCTCGGCTGCCTCGGCGGACAGGTTGGCTTGGGAGTTGAGGATAAGGATTGTGATGGGGGCAGGGGGCGGTGAGGGGCTGCTGCGCCAACCCCATCTGCCGGCGAAGTGCTGCGTTGGGGTGTTGGGCACGACGAAGACAATGTTTTGTAGGACATTGCTTTGTAGAGGGGTGGCGCTGTTCTGTCTGCTGTCGAGGAGCACCGTTTGCTCCGGCAGGAGCGTCTGGGCCAGAGCGGCTGGAGCTAGGCCTAGGCAGAGCAGAGCTGCTGCCCCAGAGAGGGGTTTGGCCGACATCATCACCGTTTTCCCCGTAGAGCCGAGATGCTAGCACCCTAGCTCGCCCTGCTGAAATGGCTCCACCCCTTTGCCGCAAAAAGGGTTACGCAACAGGGCAAGCTTCTCCCCTGCGCCTGAGGAAGCTGCGAACTCTGCCCTCTTCCAGGGAAAGCCTCAGAAACTTACGCCCCCATGCGGATACTGCCGAGCTAGTCACCTGCCCCTGAACCATCTGGTTGGGCCCGCTCCCGCTCTTGGCTAAGACGGGCCACCTGGGCTTCCAGCTCTTGAATGCGGTGCAACAACTGCTCGATTGCCCGTCCCACCGGGTCAGGCATGAGGTGGTGATCGAGGTCGATGCCGTGGGCGGGGATGCGGCGTTGATGGGGTGGGATGACCGCTCGACCTGGGATCCCGACTACCGTCATGCCGGGGGCCACATCTTGAATCACCACTGCATTGGCCCCGATGCGGGCTCTGGCGCCGATGCGAACTGGCCCCAGGATCTTCGCCCCTGTGCCCACGATCACCCCATCTTCTAGGGTGGGATGCCGTTTACCTTTGGTCCAAGAGGTGCCCCCCAAGGTAACCCCGTGGTAGAGGGTGACGTCATCGCCAATTTCCGCCGTCTCCCCGATCACCACGCCACAACCATGGTCAATGAAAAAGCGCCGTCCAATCCGGGCTGCCGGGTGGATTTCGATCAACGTAAAGGAGCGAGAAATGAAACTGAGCAAGCGGGCCAGAAAAAAGCAGCGCCGCTGCCACAGCCAATGGGCGATGCGGTGTAGGAAGAGAGCATGTACCCCGGGGTAGGTGAAAAGTACCTCCCAGCGGTTGCGCGCCGCCGGATCCCGCTCGAAGACACAGTCGATGTCTTCCCAGAATTGCTGCCAGAACCCCAGTTTTGGCTCCGGCTTGGCAGAAGAGGAAGAATCACTCCCCCCTGTCTCAGGGCTTTCCACCGCCGACGGCAAGGACTCCGTCCCGCTAACGCGAGAGGACTCTGTCCTGCTGGCGCGAGAGGACTCCGTTAGCATGAATGGCCTCCGGTGAGAAACCTCCACTGCTTCCCCTTCTAGCACTTTTTGTCGTCAGCAGGGGGAGCCCCCGCCAGGCTCCAGGATGCCTGTTGACGCTTTTCGTCAAAAGTGGATGAAAATGAGATTACGATAGGAGCTGAATTTGCCTGTCCCCTGTTGTCGCTAAACTGGCTGGCTACCATGCTGGATCCCCTTTTGGAAGAGAAAATCCGCAACCAGGTTCGTACCCACAAAGTGCTGATTTATATGAAGGGCACCCCAGAAATGCCCCTATGTGGGTTTTCCTACGCTGCCGTTCGCATATTGGATAGCTTGGGCTTCCCCTACACAGCAATTAACGTGCTGGAGGATCCCGAGCTTCGCCAAGGGATCAAAGAGTTTTCCAACTGGCCGACCATTCCGCAAATCTACATTGACGGGGAGTTTGTGGGCGGCTGCGACATCCTCCAAGAGATGCACGCCCGCAACGAGCTGCGCCCCCTGGTGGAGGCGGCTTTTGCCAAGGCCAGCACTCAATCTTGAAGATCCCATGCTCACCCCGAACCGCCTTCGGCAGCTCCTGGCCGAGAAACTACAGGCCACCTACGCCTATGTAGAGGACGAATCCCACCGCCACGCTGGCCATAGGGGACGGCAGCAGGGATCCGGGGGGCACTACCGCGTGCAGGTGGTGTCGCCTCTGTTTGCCGGCAAAACTTCTCTGCAACGACACCGCTTGGTGTACGCCGCTCTGGCTGAGGAGATGGGGCAGAGTATCCATGCTTTGGCGTTGCAAACTTACAGCCCGGAAGAGGTGTCGGCAGCCGGGATCCCTCACGATTGGATAGCATAGAGGGCGAAATGGCTGCCCCGGCGGGGTAAGGGAGGAAGTATGGCAGCTCTTTTGGCCACCTGGCTGATGTCGGCCTTGAGCGTGATGATTTTGGCTTGGCTTTTGCCCGGGATCCACGTCTCCGGGTTTGGAGGTGCCTTGGTAGCGGCACTGGCTATTGGGCTAGTCAACAGCTTGGTGAAGCCGTTTCTGCGGTTGATCACCCTGCCGATTACAATCCTGACGCTAGGTTTGTTTTGGCTGATTTTAAACGGCATCTGCTTAGCCATTGCCGACTTCTTGGCCGGAGATGCTTTCAACATCGACAACTTTGGTTGGGCTTTTGTCGGTGCCATCGTGCTCTCCCTCGTCAGCGGCTTGGTTCAGCGCATCTTCGAGAAAGCCAGCTAGGCTTGAATTTCTCGTGAAGGGATAAAACCTTTCCGCATCCTGTGATCCAGCAAGCGACTGGTTAGGATCCCTCCTAGCCAGGGAGGTGTTTCCATACTTGGCTTAATGCTGGAAAATCCATTATAGGTAGGTTTCAACTCTGAACCAAGAACTGGGATATTCGTGCGCTCGCACAAGCCGGGATAAAGTCCTGCCAGGCCACCTCGAACCTCTCTTCAGCAAGATTGTATCCCGCTAGCCCTCTATCTTTGTTGCTGACAACCACAGCCACTCGAAATAGGAAACAGCACGCCAGGGTTATTGCAAATCGCATCCAAACTGCTTGTTGTGTAGATCTCCAGCTCCTTTTTTTGTAGAGATGGTTGCAGCAGTGCAGAGGGCCAGAGGAGAGTCTTTAACTTGCTTGGAACGGCCCGTGTTAGATCAGAATCTACAATTTAGGAGCTGACAGGTATGAAGGCGTTGTTGCTCTATCCTCGCTTTCCCCAATCTTTCTGGTCATACAATCGCACCATTGAGATGGTGGGTCTGAAAGCACTGATGCCACCTCTGGGCTTGATCACAGTTGCCGCTCTGTTGCCCCAGGACTGGGAGCTTCGCTTTGTGGATCGCAATGTTGCCCCCGAAACGGAAGCCGATTGGCAGTGGTGCGACCTGGTGATCCTGTCGGCCATGCTGGTGCAGAAGCAGGATTTTCACGCCCTAATTCGCAAAGCTGTGCAATTGGGTAAAAAGGTGGCAGTGGGAGGGCCCTATCCCACTTCTCTGCCCCAAGATGCTCTCGACTCTGGAGCCCACTACCTGGTTTTGGACGAAGGGGAAGTGACCATACCGGCTTTTGTCAAGGCTCTAGAATCTGGGCAAGAAGTGGGCATTTTTCGAGCCACAGAAAAGCCAGATGTCACCCAAAGCCCTCTGCCGAGATTTGACCTGCTGCGCATGGATCAATACTTCATGATGTCAGTGCAATTCTCGCGGGGTTGCCCCTTTAATTGCGAGTTTTGTGACATCATCTCTCTTTATGGACGCAAGCCCAGAACCAAAGAGCCAAGCCAAATGCTTGCCGAGCTGCAAGCCCTCTACGACCTGGGCTGGCGTGGCTCGGTCTTTGTGGTGGATGACAACTTTATCGGCAACCAGCGCAATGTCAAGCGATTTTTACGCGAGCTGATCCCGTGGAGCAAGGAGCGCAACTATCCATTTACCTTTATGACAGAGGCTTCTGTCAACCTAGCTGAAGATGAAGAGTTGATGCAGTTGATGGTAGAAGCGGGGTTCTATGCGGTCTTTCTGGGTATTGAGACCCCAGACCAAGACAGCTTACAGATGACTCAAAAGCTACAGAATACCCGCCACCCCCTGGTAGAGGCTTGTCGCAAGATCAACGATGCTGGGCTGTTGATCTACGCCGGGTTTATTCTGGGCTTTGACGGAGAGCGGCCAGGTGCGGGGGAGCGCATTCAGGCTTTTGTCGAGCAGACCGGTATTCCTCAGCCGATGTTGGGCATTTTACAGGCTCTACCCAACACCCAACTGTGGAATCGCCTCAAAAAAGAGCAGCGGTTGCTGGAGGGAATTGGCGTCACCGAATTTGGGGATCAAAACACGCTGATGAACTTTATTCCCACCCGTTCTCCATCTGAAATTGCCCGGGAATATCTGGAGAGTTTTTGGAAGTTGTATGAGCCGGCGCGATATCTCTCTCGTTGTCTGCGACAATGCCTGAATATAGGGGTTAAAGCAGGCCGGCGACAAGTGATGAGGCTGCCCCTTCAGAAAGGGATCCACCTCCTTCTCCAGCTCATTTGGCAACAAGGGATCCGCCACCCGCAAATTCGCGCCCAATTTTGGCGACAACTGTGGACAATTTGGCGGCGCAAGCCCAGCCTGCTGAACCTGTATTTGGGTTTGTGCGCGGCAGGGGAACACTTTTGGGAGTACCGGGAGTTGGCCCGCGCTCGCCTCAGCCAGCAACTAGGATACGATCCGTTGCTTGCCGACTCATCGTCAGGATAAATGCGACGACGACAGTTTGCAGCACTGGGGCTGGGATCCCTCTGGGCCCTTCAGGGAGGCTCTCTGCAGGCCTAGACCGCTGGAGATTGGTTGGCCGTGGAGCTGTTCAGCCGCTGGGGCGCGGAGCCTTTGACCCAACTGGAGCTGAGCGGCCCCTTTGTTTTAAATCAGCAGCCTTTTCCGGCAGGGATCTGGAAGCTGCAGGTTCACCGCCAAGCGCTGATTTTGAGCGGGCCGGGCCAGCCCCGTCGCTACTCGGGATCCCTTTGGCTGCAAGGAGGGGGGCTGCATCCTGCGGCGGGAGAGGAGCGTCGCTACCGTGGCTTGATCCAGATTCGCCCAAGCGGCCCAGAGCGCCTGCACCTGCTGAACTGGGTACAACTGGAAGACTACCTGCTGGCCTTGGTGCCCGGCGAAATGCCCGCCGATTGGCCAGCCGCCGCTTTGCAGGCCCAAGCCATCCTGGCCCGTACCCTGGCCGTTCCCCATCTGCGCCCCGCTCCAAGAAGAGAATGGCCCTCTACCCCGGCAAGGCCATTGCAAGATTCCACCGCCCACCAGTTCTACGGGGGCCTGGCCTATGAGACGGCGGCGACCACGGCTGCGGTGCGGGCAACCCAGGGGCAGATCCTAACCCATGCCGGCCAGCCGGTAGAGGTTCTGTTTCACTCCACCTGTGGCGGCCACACCAGCGCCAACCAAGATATTTTTGCCCCACCCGCCCGTCCCTACCTGCAAGGGGTGAGTTGCGAAGGGTGTCGCGCTTCCCCCTTCTATGGCCCCCACAGTGTCCGGCTCAGCCGACAAGAGTTGGAGCAAGCCCTGGGCAGCGCCGAGTTAGAGATCCTGCAATCGGATCCCTGGGGGCGCCCTCTGCGCATCCGCGTCGGATCTCGGTTATTTACCGGACAGGAGTTTGTGTTGCACCTCGGGCAAACCCTAGGGTGGGGGATCCTGCCCAGCAACCGCTTTACCCTCAAACGCCTCGAGCCAAAGGCCGGCCAGCCGGAATCGTACCTTTTCACCTATCGGGGAGCCGGGCACGGGGTGGGTCTATGTCAGTGGGGAGCCCGCGGCCTGGCCGAACAGGGCTACACAGCGTCGCCCATCCTCAACCACTACTTCCCCGGCACCCAGGTGACACCGTTGAGCTGATGAAACATCTCTCCACAGCGTTATTGCTACGCAACACTGTCGCGAACTCCCCTCTCCCTCTGGGAGAGGGGACGGGGGTGAGGGTAGCGGCGCAGATACCGACTCCTTAGATCCACCACAAGCAGGGGATCTGGTGCCATCCCAGCTTGAGAAGCTGTCCTCAGGAAAGAGCTTTGGGAGTGACCTTCAAAATGGTGGAACGGGATCTAGACGGAGCTGAACCATTCGCCTGGGGCTCCTTGGCCATCCCACCGCCGGTGGAAGCTGCTTGTGCTCCGCGCCGCTGCCGCAGTCCAGCCGCCTTGGCCTGCTGGCCTGTCATGCTGGCCTTCATTTTGGCTTTGCTGGTTGAGAGGGCTTTCCCTTTGACAGACGAACCTTCTTTTTCGGCCAACACCTGCAGGGCCATTTCCAGGGTGACTGCTTCGGCAGGGATCTCCTTGGGCAAAGAAGCATTGACCTTGCCGTGTTTGACATACAGCCCGTAGGGGCCGTCGTGCAAAGTGACCGCTTCGCCATCCTCAGGATGGGATCCCAGCTCGCGCAGGGGTTTGGCCGAGCCGCGACCACGGCCTTTTTTGGGCTGGGCCAGCAGCTCCAGCGCCCGCTCCAAGCTGATGGTCAGCACATTCTCATCGGCAGGCAGCGAGCGGAAATCCCCGTCGCAGACCACGTAGGGGCCGAAGCGGCCAATCCCTGCTTGCACCTTCTTCCCCGACTCTGGGTGCTCCCCCAACGTGCGCGGCAGGCTGAGCAACCCCAGGGCAATCTCAGGGGTGACCTCCTCCGGCTTCAGCCCTTTGGGGAGGGAGGTGCGCTTGGGCTTTTTGTTCTTCTCCGACACTTCCCCCAACTGCACATAAGGGCCGTAGGGACCCTGGGGAATCACGTAGACCGGCTCTTGGGTTTCCGGGTGGAAGGCGATGGGCTTGGAACCTTCCTGCTTGCGCCGAATGAGTTCCTCGATGTGTTCGGCGCTGAGATCGGCGGGGGGGATATCCTCCGGCAGGTTGGCGCGCACCTCTCCCGATTCAGTCTCTACCGACACATAGGGGCCGTAGGGGCCAATGCCGATCTTGACAGGCAGGTTCTCCAGGTGAATGGAGCGGGCCAGGCCGGAGTCGATTTCCAACTCGCGCGCCTTCACCTGGCCTTCTAGACCCTGCTCTCCCAGAAAGAAGTGGCGCAAATAGGGCAGCCAGTCTGCCTGGCCAGAAGCGATGTCATCGAGGGTTTGCTCCATCTCGGCGGTGAAGCGGGTGTTCACTAAGTTGGGAAAGTATTTTTCCAGTAGCTCGGTAACCGCAAAGGCTGTGTAGGTGGGCACAAGAGCGTTCCCCATCGACCTCACGTAGCCACGGCTCATGATGGTGTTCAGGATGGTGGCGTAGGTGCTGGGGCGGCCAATCCCCTCACTTTCCAACACCTTGACTAGGGAAGCCTCCGTAAAGCGAGGCGGCGGCTGGGTTTCGTGGCCCACCGGCTCCAACTGCAGGCAGCTCAAGGGATCCCCCTGCCGCAACAGGGGCAGATGCACCTCCCGATCTTCCAAAGCCGCCTCTGGGTCGTCGGATCCCTCCACATAGGCGCGGAAGAAGCCGGGAAAATCGATGCGCTTGCCACTGGCCCGAAACACCGCATCATCCACCGTGATGAGCACAATGGTGTGGGTCTGTCGTGCCTCGGCCATTTGGCTAGCGACAGTACGCTTCCAGATCAGGTCGTAGAGGGCTAGCTCCTGCCCTGTGAGGGGGGTTTGGCTGGGCAGGCGAAATTCTGACCCGGCGGGACGAATGGCCTCGTGGGCTTCTTGCGCCCCCTTGGTTTTGGTGGTGTACTGCCGAGGTTCGGGGCTGAGGTACTCCTTGCCGTACATCGACTCCACGCAGGCGCGGGCAGCGCGGATGGCCTGTTCCGACAGGTGTACCGAGTCGGTACGCATGTAGGTGATGTAGCCCTCTTCATAGAGCTTTTGGGCGATGCGCATCGTCTGCTGAGCCGACAGGCGCAGCTTGCGGTTGGCCTCCTGTTGCAGCGTGGAGGTGGTAAAAGGAGGGGCGGGCTTGCGGGTGGAGGGGCGTTCTTCAACCGAGTTGACGACCCAAGCTTTCCCCAGCAGGCGATCCTGTAGGGCCTCGGCCTGGGCTTGATCCAACAGCACCACATCCCGTCCGGCCATGAGCTGCCCGGTGCTGGGATCGAAGTCTTGTCCGCTGGCCAGACGTTTGCCGCCCAGGCTCACCAGCTCTGCTGGGAAGGAGGCCGCTTGGCCTGCTGTCCTCGGTTGCAAATCCGCTTTCAGATCCCAGTAGGTGGCTTTTTTAAAGGCGCGCCGCTCCCGCTCCCGATCCACCAAGAGCTTCACCGCCACCGATTGCACCCGACCTGCCGAGAGTTTGGGGGCAATTTTTTTCCACAGCAGCGGCGACAGAGTGTAACCCACCAGGCGATCCAAGATGCGGCGCGTCTCTTGGGCCCGCACCAGTTGCTCGTCCACCTCACGGCAATTTTGCAGCGCCTCCTGAATGGCCTCGCGGGTGATCTCATGGAACACCATGCGGCGGGGGGGCACCTTGGGCTGCAGCACCTGTTGCAGGTGCCAACTGATACTTTCCCCCTCCCGGTCTTCGTCAGTGGCCAGAATCAGCTCGTCGGCTTTCTTGAGCGCCTCCTTCAGCTCTTTGACTACCTTTCTTTTGTCCTTCGGGATCACGTAGAGAGGCTCGAAGTTGGCGTGGACATTGACTCCGAGACGGCTCCACTCTTCTCCCTTCACCTCCTCAGGAATGTCAGAGGCCGACTCCGGCAGATCGCGTACATGTCCCATCGAGGCTTGCACCTCATAGCCGGCGGGCAAGAAGCCGCGGATGGTACGGGCTTTGGTGGGAGATTCGACAATGACCAGCTTGGGCATGATGATGTTGACTAGAAGGAATCGACTGAAGGTGGTGAGCCTCCCGACCCAGGGGTACGGCGGATCAGCGCCCACAATCGGGTCTACCTATGGATCCATCGCTGCTTCTTCTGGAGCCTAGCAAGTCTGCTTGCGCTTGGCTAGCGGTTCTGGGCGGTTGACCTGGGCAGTCTGCTCCTATTCGACCTCTTAGCACAACCATGAAGCTGCATCACTTTTCTATTCGCACCGCCGATATTTTTCGCTCCATCGCCTTTTACGAGGGGCTGGGCTTTGTGGTGGAAGAACGGTTTACCGCCGGGATCACCTTAGCCTGTTGGATGCACAGCCCCTGGGGTCGCCTGGAGCTGATGCAGGTGCCGCAGCCCCATCCCGCGCCGGATCCTTTCGGGGATCCTCACTATGTAGGCTACTACCATCCCTCTTTGGAGATTGGCCCTGAATGGGGATCCCTGGCCGACTATCTGCAGCATCTGGAGGCGCAGGTGCCCCTCACCTTGCTGTTGCCGCCGCAACGCCAGCAAATTGGCGGCCAAGTCTATGAGGTAGCGTTCATCGCCGATCCCGATGGCCTGCCGATCGAGCTCATCCGCCCCCAGGGATCCCCAGGATTAGAATAAGGTTTGCCCCGACGCAGGGCTCCAGGGAATATCTCCTTAATTGATCGAACGAGCGGATGCGGGTGGAGGCGGTCGCTCTCTCTAGCTGAGCTGGCCCTTAGGGATCCCAGCGCTAGAGGCGTTCCTTGGCGGGCCAGCAAAAGCGGCAGGGGCAAAACCAGCGCCCCAAAATAGTGCCTAGAAAGGCAGCTCCTCCTCTTCGGGGGCTAGGGGGGACTCGGTTGCCGGCGGGCCGTAGGTTTCACCCAGATCCGGGGCTCCTTCTGCCTCCAGGCTCTCGAGAGCGGACAGTTCTGCCGTCGCCTCCTCGGGCGAGGTCAGGATCCCTTGCAAATCTATCAGGCTGCCGTTGAAATGGTCGGCAAACCGACGGGCCACCTCCGCCAGCTCATGGGCCAGGTCGTAGGAGGGTGGCCTTGCGGTTTGCACCACTGGGGCAGTAGATTGCGGGGCCCTCAGCTCCGCCTGTCTTGGAAGAGGGAGCTCGGGGGAAGGAGGGCTGCTCTCCAACCTTGGGTCACGGGCCGCAGCTGGGCCAGCATGCCCCTCCCGTAGGCGAGGCGGTGGCTGTACCACCAGCTTCAGCCGCACCGGGCGCCGCAGCAGGTTGTAAAGAGCAGAGTGTACCTCGGCTTCTTTGCTGCGCACTTTCTCCACCAGGCCCTTATTGGGAAAAGCAAGGGTAATTTCTAAGGTCTCCGTCCCATCAAGCCAAACAAGAGCCTCCTGCTGCAAATGGCCGGATGCCAATAGCCCTCGCGTGATGGGGCGGAGGTTTTCAAGAAACTGCTCCCAGCGGGGCCGCAACACCTGGGCAGGCGCCGGATCCTTTGCCTTTTCCGGAGGGAGCGGCTCTTGTGGGCTGGGTCCTTGCGGCAGGGGCGTCAAGTCCCCTGCTGGGCTAGGGGAAGGGGTGAAGGACTCTGGGGTGGCTGTTGCTGTAGCCCTCTGCTTTTGTTCTGCTGGGGTGCGAGGGGGGACATCGACACTTTTCTCAGCAGAAGGTAAGCCCGCAGAGGCAAGGGGGATCGCGGCGCTGGCTGCAGCCCCTGTGCGCAGCTGGCCCAGCAGATCCAGCAGAGCAATTTCCAGCCAAAGCTGGGGTTGCCCGCTCTGGCGAATTTGCGGCTCGCACTGGCGCAGATGGCTCTGGGCCGCCAGCAGCATCTCCACCGAGTAGCGAGGGGCCCGCTGTTGCAAGGCTGCCCAGGTGGGATCCGTTACCGCTGCCAACTGCCGCTGCTGGGGGGCCGTCTTGGCCAGGAGCAGATCCCGGTAAAAAGCCACCAGGTTCTGCAGCACCACCAGGGGCTCTTTGCCCCGCTCCAGCAATTGCCGCGTCTGGGCCAGCACTGCTTGCACATCCTGAGCCAGCAGGGCATCCGTCAACTCCAAAAGCTGCCGCTCCGGGATCCCGCCCACCAAGTCCCACACGGCTTCTGGGGTGATGGATCCCTCCAGCAAGCTAAGCTGATCCAGTAGGCGCTCGGCGTCCCGCAGCCCGCCCTGGGCAAGCTGGGCCACCAGCTGCAAGGCTTCTGCCGTGATGGGGATCCCTTCCTGGGCGGCGATCTGGCCCAGGTGGGTCACCATGTCCTCGAGGGGGATGCGGCGGAAGTCAAAGCGCTGACAGCGGGAAACGACGGTAGGCAGAACCCGCTGCGGGTCGGTGGTGGCCAGGACAAACACCACGCGGGGGGGCGGCTCTTCCAGGGTCTTCAGCAAAGCGTTGAAGGCGGCATTGCTGAGCATGTGGCACTCGTCGATGACATAGACCTTGTAGCGGCTATTTACCGGCGCAAACTGGGCCCGCTCGATCAGCTCGCGGATGTTGTCCACGCCGGTGTTGCTGGCCGCGTCGATCTCAATCACATCTAAAGAAGAGCCGGCGGTGATGGCGCGGCACTGGCTGCACACCTGACAGGGATCCGGTGTTGGCCCCTGCTCGCAATTTAAGGACTTGGCTAGAATGCGGGCGCTGGAGGTCTTGCCCGTGCCGCGCGGACCACAGAACAAGTAGGCCGGCGCCACCCGGTTTTGCCGGATGGCATTGGCCAAAGTCTGCACCACCGCCCCTTGGCCCACCACATCGGCAAAACGCTGCGGGCGGTATTTCAGATGCAGGGGTTCGTACTTGCCAGCGGCGGCCATTTCCGAAGATCTCCGAGCAAGCAGCGCCCCAGCCGAGACCGCTATCGCCGGGCGATGCGGAGGCAATCCCAGAGGGCTCCCCTATTCTGCCCCTTGCCCCTCAGGAGCGACGCTGGGTGATGCCACCTCCTGCGTGGGTAGAGCTTTTGGCCGCCGGCCGTTGGGATCCCGGCGGCGCAGGAGAGCTATCCGGGGCAGCTGCAGCTTCCAGCGGGGGGCATCCAGTTGGTCCACGTGCTGCAGGCGGTAGCTGAGCTGGTACAGCTCCCTCTTGAGCCGACGATTTTCCGCCTGAATGGCGGCGATGCGCTCGCGGATGGGTTGCAGGCGGGCCTGCAGCTTACGTCGGTAGAGCTCTGGTAGCTCCTGGATCATCTGCTCCAGCACCTGCTTTTCTTGGTAGAGCTGCTCGATCTCGGCCTCATAGCTGCGAATCTGTCGGTGTTGCTTTTCTTGGCGCAGCTCCAAAAGATCGATCTGGCTCTGCAGCAGGCGGTTGCGCTCCCTCAACGCCTCGATCTCCTGCTCCCGCGCCGCCAGCGCTTGCACCCACCAGGACTCTGCCCTGCTATCGCCAACAGGCTCGCCGCCGCAAATCGTTTCTTGCATCGACTCTTCCTCAACCCACCATCCCCATCCGCTACTCTATCCAGCCTGCTGGGGCGAGGCCAGGGGTTTCTGGGAAGCCAGCGCTTGCTGCACCTGGGCTTCCAGCTCCGCTAGGGATCCAGAATTGTCCAGCACTACATGGGCGCGACGGGCCTTTTCCTCTAGGGGCCCCTGGCTGGCCAGGCGAGCTTCAATTTCTGCTGGCGTCAGCAGGGGATCCCGCTGGGCCAGGCGCTGCCGCTGCTGCTCAGGGGTACAGGTCACCACCCAGATCTCGCTGACCCAGTTTTCCATGTGGGCCTCAAACAGCAGCGGGATCATCAGGCAAACGGTGGGAGGGCCGTCCTTTTGAGGATGTTGCACCCCTTGCGGCGCAGAGGCTCCGTGAGACTGGAGAAACTCCCGCAGCCGCGCTTTGACAAACGGGTGAATCTGGGCTTCTAGCCAGGCCCGCTCGGCGGCATCGGCAAAGATAATCTGCCCTAACTGGCGGCGATCCAGCTCTCCAGAGGGATCTAGAATGGCCGGGCCGTAGCGCTGCAGCACCCGCTCGCGGATGGGGGATCCCACCGCAAGGGCCTGGCGGGCCATCTGGTCTGCATCGGCCAGCGGGATCCCGTGCCGTTCCAAGATGCGGGCCACTGTGGATTTACCGGTGGCTATGCCGCCCGTCAAGCCGATGATTCTCATGGGAGCTGTACGATTTCACACAAGTTGGAGCCAGCCTCTCACCCCCGGCCCCTCTCCCTCTGGGAGAGGGGAGATGGTTGCAGATCCCCCTCAAGGAGAGGCCATCTGGGCAGAGGCTGGGGAAAGGCAAGGTGCTGTCAAGAGACTATACTCTAAGCCTTCCACCAAGGCCCGGCAGGAGGCTTCGATGATGTTGGTGGAAACTCCCACCGTGGTCCAGCGGCGGTGGCCATCGCTGAACTCCACCAGCACCCGCGTTTTCGCCGAGGTGCCGGCCCGCCCATCCAAGATGCGCACTTTGTAGTCGGCCAGGTGAATCCCTTCCAGTTGGGGGTAGAACTCCAGCAAGGCTTTGCGCAGCGCCCCATCCAAAGCTGCCACCGGCCCATTGCCTTCCGCTGCCGTTACCCGTGTCTGCCCTTGCACCGCAATCTTCACCGCCGCCAAGGACTGCACATCCCCCGCCTCACCACTGGGATCCCAGTCTTTGCTGCTCCAGTCGGAGCGGGTAGTGGTGCTGACATTAAAGCTAAGCACCTCAAATGGATGCAAGCGCTGACCTAACAGCTCCCGCACCAGCAGCTCAAAGCTGGCCTCAGCCGCCTCAAACTGATAGCCCTGCAGCTCCAGGGTCTTCAACCGCTCTAGGATCAAGCGGGCTTGGGGATCTGACTTGTCCAGCCGGATCCCGAACTCGGCCACTTTGCTGAGGATATTGCTCAGCCCCGCCTGTTCCGAAACCACGATGCGCCGGCAGTTGCCCACCTGCTCCGGGGCAATGTGCTCGTAGGTGAGGGGGTTTTTCTGGACGGCGCTAACGTGGATCCCGCCCTTGTGGGCAAAGGCCGACCGGCCCACAAAGGGGGCATGGTCATCCGGAGCTAGGTTGACCACCTCGCTGATGGCGCGGGAGATCTCCGTCAGGTGTTGCAGCTTCCCTTCCGGCAGACAGCGGTAGCCCAGCTTTAGTTGCAGGTTGGGGATGACGCTGCACAGGTCGGCGTTGCCACAGCGCTCCCCATAGCCGTTGATGGTGCCTTGCACCATGCGCGCCCCCGCCTGGACTGCCGCCAGGGCATTGGCCACAGCAGTGCCGGAATCGTTGTGGGTGTGGATCCCCAGGGGCAAATGCCCCAGGTGATGGGACTCGGCCAAGACGGCTGCGGTGATGGCGGCAATCTCGGGGGGCAGGGATCCGCCGTTGGTATCGCAGAGAACCAGCCACTCTGCCCCCGCTTCTGCCGCCGCCACGAGGGTTTGCAGGGCGTAGTCGGAGTTGTGGCGATAGGCGTCAAACCAGTGCTCAGCATCGTAGATCACCCGTCGCCCCTGGGAGCGCAAATAGGTAATGGTATCCCGGATCATGGCCAGGTTTTCGGCCAAGGTGGTGCCCAGCCCCTCAGTCACATGCAGATCCCAAGACTTGCCGAACACCGTCACGTAGCGGGTGCCCGCTGCCAAGATGGCCTGCAGCAGGGGGTCGTCAGCCGCCCGCCGCCCCGGCTTGCGGGTGGAGCAAAAGGCCACCAGCTCCGCCTGCTCCAGAGGCTCTTCCCGCAGTTGCCAGAAAAACTGCACATCCTTGGGATTGGCCCCCGGCCAGCCCCCCTCGATAAACGGGATCCCCAGGCGATCCAGCAGCTTGGCGATCTGGATCTTGTCTTGCAGTGATAGCGATAGCCCCTCCCGCTGCGCCCCATCCCGCAGGGTGGTGTCGTAGAGGGTGACGGCAACCGGAGAATTGGCGTCAGTCTTCATACCGCATCAGCTTTTTGTAAAAGGCAGTGGTGAAATCCGGCGGTTGTCCACGCTGCACCAGTGTTACGACATCGATTAGGTAATCCACAAACTCGTAGTTGGCGATGGAGAGCTGGTAAGTGAGCTCAGCATCCTGATCGAAGATCACTTGCACCACGGTCAGATCGGAGGGCAACGGCGACGTGTGCCAACTGGCCAGGAAACGCACAGGTTTGTCTCCCTCGATGGCCCTCTGTCCTTCCAGGCTGCCTTTTTTGTAGAGGCCCACCGCAAGAGCTAGGTGTTGCCGGCGCGCGACGGCGTAATAGGGCTGATAGATGGCTACCTCTGCCGGAGCGGCAGGTTCAAGTTGCAAAGCCATGGCGGCAAGAGGAGAGAACCGTTGATTGCAGTAGAGAACCCAACAGAAGGCCCACTGCGATCTAGCCTACCGCGTTGGTGGGCCACTGGCCTAGGGATAGATTGACCTCATTGTCTCCTACATACCGGTCAGAGTATAGTAAAGTGGATACAGCCTGTTAAGGAATCAAGGGGTACAGTAGCAACACTTAGCAA
>NZ_JANSIR010000012.1:17359-23332 GCF_047462155.1 Synechococcus sp. OH2 | reverse complement strand
TCGCATTTCCGTCATCTGGGCCTCAAAGCGCTCGGCGGCCCGCTGCTGTTCGGCCCGCAGCTCTTGAAGCTCTTCTTGTTGGAGCTGAAGGTTGCGGATCAGCCACTCCTCTTGTTCGGGGGTCATGGGAAAGGCCTGAAGATGTCGTTCCAATTCTAGTCAGTTGGGAATGGGATCCCGGCGGGCGGCCAGCAGCAGAGCATTGACGATGGCAGCGGCCACCGGGGATCCGCCTTTGCGGCCCTCCACCCGAATCTGGGGGACATCCGTTTGTGCCAACGCCTGTTTGGCCTCCTCCACGGCCACAAAGCCCACCGGCACCCCGATCACCAGGCTGGGCCGGATCCGCTCTGCCCGAATCTCTTCCACCAGCGCCAGCAGTGCCGTGGGCGCATTGCCGACAACAAAGATGGCTTCCGGGTAGCGGCGGGCCACCTGGATCATCCCCTGGGCAGTGCGGGTTTGCCCTGCCGCGGGGGGGTCTTCCACCCAGTCCAAAGCGCAATAGAGCGGGATCCCCTGCGCCTCAAGGCCAGCTTGGATCCCGGCAGCCACCATCCTCACATCCACCACCACGGGCCTTTGCTGCCGCAGGGCCGCCAGCCCCACCTCGACCGCCGTGGGGCTAAACACAAAGCGATCCCGCAGCTCAAAATCGGCAGTGGCGTGGATGGCGCGACGCACGATCTCGTAGGGGATCCCTTGCCACGGGTGGGGGCCGATCTCTTGGTCAATCTGGCGAAAGCTGGCCGCCGTAATGGGGTCTATCCAAGCTGTCTCATCCATCATCTCAGCCATCGTGGATCCACAGGTGGAGCCATGGTTCGGCTAGGGTGGTTTCTACGTCCTGCTGACGCGAGCAGTCTTGTTCGGGGAAAGTCGTGCAGAACGTCCAGAAAAGCTGTGCTCAAAAGGGTTACCTGAGAGAGACGCCCCTTTAGTTCCACTCTAGACGCCCCGAAGCAGCCGCTAAGTTCGGTCTATGCTGGTGGAGATGGGCCTGTTGTTGTCACACGCTCCTCCCTTGCCTGAACCCAACTCTTCTCCCTCTGCTGCTGTCGGCGGGGCAAGCTCCCCTCCCCTCGCGCCGCCCCCCTCTTCGGTCGGCAACAGGGATCCCCTTGCCGTGCTCCCTCGCTATGGCCATTCCCAAACCTGGCTCTGGCGTGGCTGGTCTATCCATTTCACCTACACCCCCAGTCGCGCCCAAACCTCCAAGGGCCAGGTGAACTTGACGGCGGCTCCGGCCATCTTGATCCATGGCTTGGGAGCCTCGGTGGGCCATTGGCGCCATAACATTGTTCCCTTGGGATCCCAGCGCCCCGTCTATGCCCTTGACTTGCTGGGATTTGGGAAAAGCGCCAAGCCGGAGATCGCCTACAGCGTCGATCTGTGGGTGGAGCAGGTGTACGAGTTTTGGTATGCCCACATCCAACAGCCCAGCATCCTGGTGGGCCACTCCATCGGCGGGTTGGTGGGGGTGATCGCGGCTGCCCGTTATCCTCAGATGGTGAAGGGCCTGTGCTTAATCAGTTGTGCCGATGGGCCCCACCCGGAAGAATTGCCCTCTCCCTGGGATGCCCTGGTTCAAGCCCTCTGCGAAGGGATCCTGGCTGTTTTGGGTTGCCCGCTCACCTATCCCCATTTGTTTAACTGGCTGCGACAAACCGAGGTGCTGCGGGCTTGGATCAAAAACGTCTACAAGCGAGACGAGCAGGTGGACGACGAGCTGGTGCAGATCTTCCAGAGGCCTGCCTTTGAGCCGGGGGCAGCCCACGTGTTTTTGGATAGCCTGAGAGCCATCCTCTGCCGTCGCTTCGACAGCCCCAAGCGCCTGTTGCCCACCCTCAAAATGCCGATTTTGCTCCTCTGGGGCCAAGAAGATCCGGCGGTGCCCAGCTTTTTGGCAGACCAATTCAAGCGCTGGCAGCCGGCTCTTACGTTGGTGAAGCTGCCAGGGGTAGGCCACTGTGCTCACGACGAGCTGCCCCACTGGGTCAACACCCTCATCAGCGAGTGGGCAGCGAGCCTGGAGACTTGCCCCGACTTGTCCACCCACCTTCGCAGGGATCCCGCGGCTGACTAGTCCAGCCAGTTGCCCTGCCAAGGTTCAGCAGTGTCCTCCCTGCTATCAGTGAAACCTTATGATCGCGCCAGGTGGGAACCTCCCTCTCCCGGTGGGAAAGGGGTTAGGGCCAAGGGATCCCTTTAGTCCTCTGGGGGCAGCTTGAGGATCTGACGCTGACGCATCCCCTGCCAGCGCTGGATGAGGTCGCTGTCGATGCCAAACTGATCCAGGGCCTTCACCACCACAAAGTCCACCAAGTCCAAGAGCGTACGCGGCTGGTGGTACCAGGCTGGAATGGCCGGCACGATGCGCGCTCCCGCCTCCGCCAGGGTGGTCAGGTTGCGCAGGTGAATGAGACTAAAGGGGGTTTCCCGCGGCACGATGACCAGGCGGCGGCCTTCTTTGAGCTGCACGTCAGCCGCCCGCTCCAGCAGGTCAGAGCTTAGCCCCGCTGCCAACTTGGCTACTGTGCCCATGCTGCATGGGATCACCAACATCCCCTGCGTGCGGTAGGAGCCGCTGGCGATGGTTGCCCCCACATCTTGCCAGCGGTGGCAGACCAGGGATCCGCCCTCACTTTCGGCCTGCTGCCGCCAAAATTGGGCCTGCCGCTGGGGATCCGCTGGCAACGGCACCCCTTGCTCCCCTTGCCACACCTGATAGGCTGCTTTGGAGGCCACCACCTCGACGCGGTAATCCAGGCTGAGCAGAACGTGCAAGGCACGCACGGCATAGAGCATCCCGGAGGCGCCCGATATACCAAGGATGATCGGCTGGGAGGAGTTCAAGGGCAGGCGGGAAGGGTCTTTACCTCAGTTTACCGACTGCCGAGGCCCCTCGGCTCTAGGCCTTGGGCTGGGCGATGTCGAACTCGGCGTCGTAGTCGAAGTCCTCGTCTTCCTCGACCCAGTCTTCCTCCAGCCTATCGTCCTCTGCCAGCTCCTCCTCTAGGCGGAGCTTCTCTGGGTACTCCTCGTCCAGCTCCAAAGCGGCTCGCTCTTCCCGCCTCCTGAAGCGCTCCAAAGCCGCTGGCGTGATGAAGGGATAGGGCAGCCCCTGCGCTTGCGCCTCCTCCAGCGCTGCCCGGTAGCTCTCCACTTCCTTGATGTCGATTTTCCAGCCAGTGAGACGGGCGGCCAGGCGCACATTTTGCCCCTCTTTCCCGATGGCCAGACTGAGCTGGTCGCTGGTCACCAGCACGTGGGCCTGTTGGATCTCCGGATCCACCAGCCGCACCTCCACCACCTTAGCCGGGCTGAGGGCGTTGGCAATGTAGGTGGCGGGATCCGGTGACCAACGGATAACGTCAATTTTCTCGTTGCGCAGCTCCGCCACCACCGCCTGAATGCGGGATCCCCTCGCCCCGATACAGGCCCCTACCGGATCCACGTCTCGCTCCACCGTATCGACGGCAATCTTGGTGCGCGGCCCCACGTTGCGGGAAGGTGGGTTGGCCTCCCTCGCCACTGCCACGATGCGCACAATATCCTCTTCGATCTCCGGTACCTCGTTGGCAAACAGGTTCACCACCAAGCCGGCATCAGCCCGGGAAACCAAAAGCTGCGGCCCCCGCCGGGATCCCTCATAGACCTTTTTGAGATAGACCTTCATCACGGCGTTAGGGACATAGCGGTCACTGGCCAACTGCTCCTTCTTGGGTAGCTCGGCTTCCACCTCGGGCCGCCCAAAACCGCTGGATACCGCCATGATCACCGTCTGTCGTTCCGTGCGCAGCACCCGTGCCTGCAACACGGTGTTTTCCAGGTCGCGGAACTCTTCTTGAATCAGGCGGCGCTGCTGGTCACGCAACTTCTGGGCCAGCACCTGCTTGGTTTGGATGGCCGCCATGCGGCCAAATTCCGCCTGTTGGGGAGTGACGTCATTGGTGACTTCCCAGCCGACTTCGGCTTCCGGGTAGTCCTGCTGCACGTCGTACAGAGAGATTTCGTGATCTGGATCCCGTACCTCCTCGACAATGGTTTTAGTGGCCAAAATGCGAAAGCCCCCTGCCTCCACATCCAACTCCACATCGAAGTTGCGGAAGTGGTCTTCTTCAAAGACAACATCTCGCTGAATGGTTTTGCGGTAGCGTTCGTAGCCCTTGAGCAGCGCCTCCCGCAAGGCATTAGTGACCACATGGCGGGGCAAGTTGCGCTCCCGCGAAATCATCTCCACCATTTCTGCCAAACCGGGCAGAGGCACCATCGACATAAGCTGTTGTCCTCCTAATGCAACTTAAGCTGGGATGAAACTGCTATCACGGTTGCTCCGCAATCCTGACGGGAAATGCATCGTCGCACAGCAGGTAGCCCCGACGCGAAGACAAGGCAACCCACTTCGCGGCCGAACGTCCTCTCTATCCCCATTCCTCTACTCGGTTTCCGCCTCTGAGAGGACAACCCGCTGCACCGAAGCGCGGGGCAACTGCACGCGCCGCCCCTTGAGGGATAGGGCAACGTTCTCCTCATCCCGACCCAGCAGATGCCCTGACCAGACAGCTTTGCCCTTGTAGGGGGGATCCACCGTCACCTCCACCGCAAACCCTTTGAAAACCACAAAGTCGCGGTCGCTAATGAGGAGGTTGCTGATGCCGGGGCTGGAGACCTCCAGCACATAATGGCCGGGGATCAGATCCACCCGATCCAGCTCCACTTCCAAGGCCTGGCTCATGGCTTCGCAATCGGCATGGCTGGTTTCCTGCTCCGGATCCAGCGGACGGATGTCCACCCGCAGCACTGGCGGATACTGGTTGGTGTGAAAAACCATCTGTACCAATTCGTACCCCAGTCGAGCGGCCAAAGGACGGGCCAAGCTCTCCAACTGCGGGATAAGAGGGTGAACCATAGCCAACTCATCGCCAACTCGGTGTAACGGCCAGATCCCAGCCCATCGAAGCTGGAGTCGGCAGCGGGGGCATCTTTCCCCTAAAAAAGCAAAGAAGTGGGTGCTACCCACTCCCCGTTGTCATTGCGGAGATTCTTGGGAATCTACCTGCCGTTGCGGGGGGCTTTGGGCAGGCTTTTTCCTCAACTGTCATCTTAGAATATCTTGTCGGATTTGGCCAGAGGGATCTCTGTAAGCCAGATCTGCAAAAGGCCACATCTATAATGTGGACAGCCGCGGATTTGCCCAGACACCCAGCCGCATTCTGTGGGGTTTCCTATGACTGTTGCTTTTTCCTATCCCATCTTTGGCCCCAGCATTCAATGCCCCCACTGTCGGCAGACGATTGCGGCCCTTACCCTGACCGACACCTACCTCTGCCATCGCCACGGCGCCTTTGAGGCAGATCCCGAGCAAGAAGAGCTGGTTCACCTGCAATCAGGACGGCGTTGGCGCCTCTGGGAAGGCCGCTGGTACCGCCAGCACACCCATGCCGATGGGATCCGCTTCGAGATTCACGAAGAGCTGGATCGTCTGCGCATGCAGGGGATGCGGGCCACGCAGGTGATTGTGGCTGAGCGCTACCGCCCCTTGCTTACCCCCTATCTGGAGCAGGGATCCCACCGGCGCCCCGGCCCACCCCGCCTCTACGGCCTGCCGGTTAGTTTCAGCTCCCAGCTGCCTGAAGGAGCCGGTGGACCACCGCAGCGCTGGCGAGTGATCAACTTCGAGCTGATCTGCGAGCTGGATCCGGCCATGCGACAGCCGCAATCCCGGCTGCAGTGCTGTGACTAGCCTTCCTGGGATCCCTCCTCTAAATGGGGGGAGGCTATACCCCAGTAGTTGACACTTCCCCAGCTCAAGTTGGGGGATTCTTACGCAGTCCACAAACTCATAAAGACGTTGTCAAACTGCCTCTACACAGTTCTTTGAGGCGAAACCCCAAGGTTCTGCTGACCTTCTTCAAGCCGTCCGGGCAGATTGGGGTTGGGGGGCAGCTTTAGGGAGTAGAGGCCGTAGCA
>NZ_JANSIR010000012.1:0-17349 GCF_047462155.1 Synechococcus sp. OH2 | reverse complement strand
CTCTGCCTTCTGGGAGTGCGTCCCAAGCCGGATGCTCTGGGGCGGGTGAACAAAGTGGAGCTCATCCCCTTGGAGGAGCTGGGGCGGCCCCGCATCGACGTGGTGGTGAACTGCTCCGGCGTGTTCCGGGATCTCTTTGTCAACCAAATGGCTCTCCTCGACCGGGCGGTGAAGCTGGCGGCCCTGGCCGATGAGCCGCTGGAGCTGAACTTTGTGCGCAAGCACGCCCTCCAGCAGGCCAAGGAGTTGGGGCTGACGCTGGAGCAGGCGGCAACGCGGGTCTTTTCCAACGCCTCCGGCTCCTACTCGGCCAACATTAGCCTGGCGGTAGAAAACAGCTCCTGGGAAGACGAGAGCGAGCTGCGGGAGATGTATCTATCCCGCAAGTCCTTTGCCTTTGGCTCCAATCTGCCCAACCAGCAGATGCGGCAGCTTTTTGAGGCCAGCCTAAAGACGGTGGACGTGACCTTCCAAAACCTGGATTCGTCGGAGATTAGCCTGACGGATGTCAGCCACTACTTCGATGCGGATCCCACTAAGCTGGTGCAGAGCCTGCGCCCGGACGGCAAGGCCCCCTCGGCCTACATGGCGGATACCACCACGCCCAACGCCCAGATCCGCACCCTGAGTGAGACGATCCGCCTTGATGCTCGCACCAAGCTGCTCAACCCCAAGTGGTACGAGGGCATGCTCAAGCACGGCTACGAAGGGGTGCGGGAGATCGCCAAGCGGCTGGTGAACACCTCCGGCTGGTCGGCCACGGCGGGCGCAGTGGACAACTGGATCTACGAGGAAACCAACGAGACCTTCATCAAGGACGAGGCGATGCGGCAGCGGCTGATGAACCTCAACCCCCACTCCTTCCGGCGTATCGTCGGCACCCTGCTGGAGGTGCACGGGCGTGGCTACTGGCAGACTTCTCAGGCCAATATCGAGCGCCTGCAGGAGCTGTACCAAGAAGTGGAAGACCGGATCGAGGGGGTGGAATAGGGGCCAAAGGGGATCCCTGCCGATCGTTGGCGCCGTTGCCACTGGAAGAGGGGTGAGGGAGTTCTACCCCAGCAACCCCGACCAGTGCAGGTAGGCTTCCATCAGGGGGGATCCCGCCAGAGCGGCCACGGCACCGCCCAGAGCCAAGTAGGGGCCGAAGGGGATGGGTTTGCCCAGGCGGGCCTTTCCTTTGGCCATGGCCAGCAGGCTGCCCAGCAAACCCAACCCAGAGCCCAAGATGAGGGCCACCACCACCCCTTGCCAGCCCAGCCACATGCCGATTAGAGCCAGCAGCTTGCCATCTCCTCCGCCCATGGCCTCTCGCTGCAAAACCCAGCGGGCAACAAAGCCAATGCCCTCCAGCAACCAAATGCCCAACACGGCCCCCGCGATCCCGGCCACCAGCGACAGGCCCATGGCCGCCAGGGATCCCGACCCTTCCAGCCAGGGCAGCGCCAAGCGGGCCACCAGCCCCGCCACCAAGCCGGAGCGGGTGAGCTCCTCCGGCAGCAAAAACGTATCCAGATCAACCAGCGCCAGGGCCAGCAGCCAATTCAGCAGTCGGGCCACCACGCGGGCAGTTGGCCGCGTTGCGGATCCCACCGCCACTCCCCCCAGAGAAAGGCCTATCACAGGGCGGGCGGCGAAGATAGCCTCACAGGTCTGCAACAGTTGAAACCAACTCAGCCCCCCCGGTTCCGGGTGGTGCACCGCCGGTACCAAAGAAGGATCCAGCACACTGCAGTCCACCACCAAAAACACCGGCTGCTCCGGCAAAGCCTCCACCACCTGCTGCGGATCCCAGCCATCCTGGGCCCAGAAGATCGGGCTGGAGTGTTTTTTGAGCCAGGCGTAGGCGCGGGCACTGCCGCTGCGCAGCCCCACATGCACCACCGGCAGCCTATGCTGGTAGAGCAACTCCACCCAGGCGGCGTTGCCGTAGCCCCCATCTTGATCCGGCTGGGTCATCTCCGCGGGCGGCATCAGGTTGGCATGGGCACTGCAATGCACCACACTTAGGGCGAGGTAGTGCTTCCAAAGGGCACGAATGGCCCCCCAACTGGCAGCCAACACCGAGGGCAGCAGCACCGGCCACTGTTGCCGTCGCCAAGCCTGAATAACCGCCGCCTCACACATGCCGTAGGGCGGCTCATCCACCAGCCCCGGCAACTGCGCCACTGCTATCTCGTCCACATTGATCCCCAACCGCGGCTCAAAAGCACACAGCTCAGCACCGGCGTTGAGGATGGCCATTGGCGCCTGCGTATCTGGGCCAAAGGCAGTGGGAATGAGAACCACCCTGGCGTTGGCCTGGGAACTGGGATGGAGGGACCACTGGGCCATGGGCGTCGTTCCTGTTCCGAAGATAGGGGGGTCTCTGGACTGCTTCTATGGTGGCTCACAGGATGGACCGAGATCTGGCCGCGCTGGATCTGCTACGAAAAATTACAGTTCCTGACCTAGCCTGGGGTCAAAAATCGGGTCGATGGTAGATTCAAAGTGCTCCGCGCCGCAACTCCAAGCGCGGCCTAACAACGCAAACGAAAACGAGCGAGAAGGTAGGCTATGGCTGTGATGGAAGGCGATCCCCGTCAGGGGGCAAAGTTGCCCCTATTCGGGGGATCCACCGGAGGGCTGTTGAGCGCAGCCGAAACCGAGGAAAAATACGTGATCACCTGGACAGGCAAGCCGGGGCAAGTGTTTGAAATGCCCACCGGCGGCGCTGCCGAGATGGTGGAGGGCAAAAACTATCTCACCTTCGCCCGCAAAGAGCAGTGCTTGGCTCTCGGCGCCCAGTTGATCTCCGAGTTCAAGATCAAGGACTACCAGATCTTCCGCATCCCGGCGGGTGGACAGCCAGAACTGGTGCATCCCAAAGATGGTGTCTTTCCCGAGAAGGTCAATGAGGGCCGCCAGCCTATCGGCAAGGTGGATCACAACATCGGCAAGAACAAAGAGCCAGTTACCTACAAATTCACCAACGGGAAGCCCTGGGACTAATTCCGGCGACCTTTGTCTTTCTGCCTTGTTGGATCCCCTGGCTAGTTCAGGGGATCTTTTCCACCGGCAACCGGTTTGAAAGGGTTCAGCGCTGTTAGCCCTCACCCCCCGCCCCTCTCTCCGAGGAAGAGAGGAGGCGGAAGGTCATGTTGGGAAGAGTCGGATCTTTTGTCGGGCTGCCTTTGGCCAAAAAAGCTCCAGCAAAGCTGGAGCTGTACCTGCACCCTGACAGGCCCTGGGCAAGCCTACTTGGCAATTGCCGCGAAGAACTCCTTGGATTTCACCGGGTCGGGGTTCATCGTTCTCTGGCCGGGCTGCCAGTTGGCCGGGCAAACTTCATCGGGGTGAGCTTGCACGTACTGGATAGCCTGCAGGGTGCGCAAGGTTTCATCCACGCTGCGGCCAAAGGCCAGGTTGTTGATGGTGGCATGCTGGATGATCCCTTCTTTGTCGATGATGAACAGGCCGCGCAAAGCCACACCTGCCGCCGGATCCAGAACATTGTAGGCGGCGCTGATCTCTTTCTTGAGGTCGGAGACCAGCGGATACCTCAGCTCGCCCACCCCGCCGGCTTTGCGGTCGGTTTGAATCCAGGCCAGGTGAGAGTATTCGCTATCCACCGAGACGCCGAGGATCTCCGTATCCAACTTGGCAAACTCGTCGTAGCGATCGCTGAAAGCTGTGATCTCCGTCGGGCAGACGAAGGTGAAGTCCAGGGGGTAGAAGAACAGCACCACATACTTCTTGCCCCTGTAGTCGGAGAGCCTGACCGTCTTGAATTCCATGTCGTAGACGGCAGTGGCCGAAAAATCGGGAGCGGGCTGCCCCACCCGCAGACATCCTTCCTGAGACATCAGTCGACGCTCCTTACGGTAAAGTACAAATGTAAACCAAGCCTAACATACCATACTCATAATGACTTTGGCTTACCAGTCGGCCAGACTGGAGCCCTGGGCTCCCCTTTCTTTCTCGTCGCTGGGCTCTGCCAGGTCAGGGAGTCGTTTGCCATGAGGGTGGCGCTAGAGTTCCTCTACCACTTCTGTTGTGACCGCTGCCGGCGGTGGTGGAGCCAAGCGGACGTGGAGCCCCAGCCAGGGGATCGCCTCTATTGCCCCTATTGCGGCTTTCAAAATTGCATAGAAGGCATCGACACCTTCCGCGACGCCGCACGGGGCAGTTGCCTGACCCGTCCCCCCGATGCTCCTTCTGCCAAGCTGCCCAGAATTGGGGATCGGCCTCAGGATCTGGGATCCCCAAGCTGATCTAGCCGTTCACCGCATCCGCCAAGCTGCCCAGGTGGGGAGGCAGCCAGGAGTGGGATTCGGCCTCCGGCAGCGAAGAATCCAAGAGCGAGTGGCAGGGGTGGCGCTCTTCCAAAAGGGTGGTAGAACAGCAGCAGCTATAAACCTCCAGGTAGTCGTCCGGCTCTGCCTCGAAAATGGCATACTGGCCGGGGAAGAGGGTGCGCTCCCAGTGGCCGGGAATTGTTCGGATGACCTGAACCTGCTGAGAACGGTTGACGAAAACGTATCTTTTCATTGCGTTTTTTTAATCGCCTTAAGAAAAACTTATTGGCTTTAAGACAGGCTATCACCCTTGATCCCCAGCCGACAATAGCCAACGAGCAAGACGGGGATCGCTCTTTCTGCTTGACTTTGGGCGATTTGTTTTCTCAGCTTATGAAAGCTTAGGGAAGGGGATCCCGAGAAGAAGCCCGCCTGGTAAACTGAGGGGAAGAGTCTGAAGATATCCTTAAGTTGGCCTTCATCAGTACCAAGGGGGCACGCCGTGGACAACAAGTTGGGGCTAGAGATCATCGAAGTGGTGGAGCAGGCTGCCATCGCCGCGGCCCGCTGGATGGGCAAAGGCGACAACAAGACTGCCGATCAGGTGGCCGTCGAGGCCATGCGGGAGAAACTGAACCAGATCCCCATGCGTGGCCGCATCGTCATTGGGGAGGGAACCCGCGATGAGGCCCCCATGCTCTACATCGGGGAAGAGGTGGGCATCTGTACCCGTCCGGACGCCGAGCAGTTCTGCCGCGTGGAAGAGCTGGTGGAAATTGATATTGCCGTGGATCCCTGCGAGGGTACCAACCTGGTGGCCAAGGGCCAAAATGGCTCCATGGCGGTGCTGGCCATCTCCGAGAAAGGCGGCCTGCTGCACGCGCCGGACATCTACATGCAGAAGCTGGCGGCTCCTCCTCAGGCTAAGGGCAAGGTACATCTCGACTATCCGCCGGAAAAGAATCTTCGGATCATCGCCGAAAGCCTGGATCGGGAGGTCTCAGATCTAACGGTAGTGGTGATGGATCGCAAGCGCCACGTCGATCTCATCCGCCAAATCCGGGAGGCAGGGGCGCGGGTGAAGCTGATTACCGACGGCGACATCTCGGCGGCCCTCTCGGCAGGCTTCAACGGCACCGGCATTCATGCTCTCATGGGAATCGGGGCGGCTCCTGAAGGGGTGATCTCAGCAGCGGCGCTGCGCTGCTTGGGCGCCCACTTCCAGGGGCGTCTAATCTACGACCCCGAGGTGGTGCAGGCGGGCACCTACCTGCCACCAGTGGAAGAGACACGACGGCAACTGAAAGAACAGGGCATTGAGGATCCCGACAAGGTGTGGGAATGCGAAGAGCTGGCCAGCGGCAAGGAAGTACTCTTTGCCGCCACCGGGATTACCGATGGCGACCTGATGCGCGGGGTGCGCTTCTTCGGCGGTGGGGCCCGCACCGAGACCTTGGTGATCTCCAGCCAGTCCCGCACAGTGCGCTTCGTGGATACCATCCACATGAAAGACGGCCAACAGCCCCGCAGCCTGCAACTGCGCTAAAGGATCCCCTGCCTGGGAGATGAGGGCGACTTTCCCTTGGCGAAGGTCGCCCTTCTCGTTGGTCGAACGTTAAAAAATCTATCAAGTTGCAACCCGAGAAAACGTAATAACTCTTCAGCAAAACCCTGCGAAACCGGTTCGATACTGGTCTTAGGGTTTAGGTAGGCTGAGAAAAGTTACCTAAGCTTGCTGGAACCGAGACAAGGAACTGCCTTGACACCGGTCTCAGCTTAGCCTTCCCGAAAAGGGAGGATTTGCTTTTGTTCAGAGATTTTGCTTTTAATAACTGTTGCTGCACAAACGACGGAGAGGCATGTTTATCGCGGTTGTCGGTCTTAGCCATCGCACAGCTCCTGTGGAGATCCGGGAGCGCCTCAGCATTTCCGAGGCCGAAGTGGGAGAGAGGATCCAGCAGCTCCGTGCCCACCCCCACATTGAGGAAGCGGCGATCCTCAGCACCTGTAACCGGCTGGAGGTTTACATCGTCACCCCAGAAATGGAAAGTGGTGTCCGGCAGACGATGCAGTTTTTGGCGGAGGCAAAAGGGATCCCGCTGCCCCAACTGCGCCCGCACCTGTTTACGCTGCTCTACCAGGATGCAGTGACGCACCTGATGCGGGTGGCCGCCGGGCTGGAGAGCTTGGTGTTGGGAGAGGGGCAGATCCTGTCGCAAGTGAAAAAAGCGCAGCAACTGGGTCAAGCCTGCAACGGCATGGATCGCATCCTCAACCGCCTCTTCAAGGCGGCCATCACCGCCGGCAAGCGCGTCCGCACCGAGACGGGGATCGGCACCGGCGCCATGTCCATCAGCTCGGCAGCGGTGGAGTTGGCGTTGCAGGAGCAGGGATCCCTTTCCCAGGGCAAGGTGACCGTGGTGGGGGCGGGGAGAATGGCCCGCCTGTTGGTGCAGCACCTCCTGGCCAAAGGGGCGGTGGATATTACGGTGGTCAACCGCTCCTTGGAGCGGGCGGAAGCTCTGGCCAAACAGTTTGAGCAGCCGATCCAGGTGTTGCCCTGGGAGGCGCTGTTGAGCAGTGTGGCCGAGTCCAACCTGGTCTTCACCAGCACCGGCGCCACCCAGCCCATCCTCACCTACGAGCAACTGGCGGGGGTGCTGCAGCCGAATCAGCCGCTGCTGTTGGTGGATATCTCGGTGCCCCGCAACATTGATCCCGAGGTGGAAAAGCTAAGAGGGGTACAGGTGTTCAACGTGGATCACCTCTCCCGCATCGTGGAAGAAAACCGCGCCCAGCGGCAAAAGCTGGCCCTGGATGCCGAAGCGTTGATAGAAGAAGAGGTAGAGCAGTTTATGGAGTGGTGGCGTTCCCTAGAGACGGTGCCCACCATTTCCAGCCTGCGCCACAAGGTGGAGTCTATCCGGGAGCAGGAAATGGAGAAAGCCCTCTCCCGCCTGGGCAAAGACTTTGCCGAAAAGCACCTGGAGGTAATCGACGCCCTCACCCGCGGCATCGTCAACAAGATCCTGCACGACCCCATGGTGCAACTGCGGGCCAAACGGGACATCGAGGCGCGGCGCAGGGCTATGCAAATCCTGCAGGAGCTGTTTAACCTCGATCCCCTGCCGTTTCAGGCGCAGCAGGAACGCTAGGGATCCCTGGGCAGTGTCAGGTATTAAAGAATTGTAACAGCTCTCTCATCTCAGGGGAAGGGCTGCCCTTAGGATCCAAAACGTAAGCTCTCGGAGTTGGGGGTATGTTTGGAGAGTACGAAGTGTTCGTGCAGTTGGCGCTGTTGGCCTTGATCGTCCTGGCAGGGCCGGCGGTTATCCTGCTGCTCTACCTGCGCGGCGCGGATATGTAGGTGACCTAGACCGGTTGCCGGCGCAGTTGACAGGATCCCCTGAGGAGGATCGGTCGGCGTTGGTGGGGGAGTTCGCTCTGTTGCTTCCCTATCTCTTAATGTAACGCTTCTTTGCGCTACAGTTATAGAAGCAGCCCTAGGGCAAGCTCGCCTGTAGGGCGCTACTTTATGAGTTGATGATTTTTTATGTCACTCCCCATCCGCAACGTCGCCATCATCGCCCACGTTGACCACGGCAAAACCACCCTTGTGGACGCCCTGTTGCGCCAGGCGGGCACCTTTCGGGAGGGAGAGGACATTCCCGCCTGCGTGCTGGACTGCAACACGCTGGAGCGGGAGCGGGGCATCACCATCCTGGCCAAAAACACAGCCGTCCGCTACGGCGAAACCCTGATTAACATCGTCGATACCCCCGGCCACGCCGACTTTGGCGGGGAGGTAGAGCGGGTGCTGGGCATGGTGGAGGGCTGTCTGTTGGTTGTGGACGCCAACGAAGGCCCGATGCCGCAAACCCGCTTTGTGCTGCGCAAGGCGCTGGAAAAGGGCCTGCGTCCGCTCGTGGTGGTCAACAAAATCGACCGTCCCCGCGCCGAGCCCTACAAAGTTGTCGACAAGGTTCTGGATCTCTTTCTGGAGCTGGGAGCCGACGAAGACCAGTGTGATTTCCCTTACCTATTTGCCTCGGGTCTGCAGGGCTTTGCCCTGGAAGAAGCTGACCTAAAAGCCTTTTTGGAAGGGAGGTACAGCGGCCCGCTGGACATGAAGCCCCTCTTTGAAGCCATCCTCAAGTATGTCCCGCCGCCGATTGGGGATCCGGCCAAGCCGCTGCAACTGCAGGTCACCACGCTGGAGTACTCGGAATACCTGGGCCGGATCGTGATCGGCAAGATCCACAACGGCACCATTCGCCTTGGGGATCAGTTGGCGGTGGTCAAAGAAGATGGGTCGATTGGCAAGGGCAAGGTAACCAAGCTCTTTGGCTTCCAGGGCCTGCAGCGCATCGAGCTCACCGAGGCTACTGCCGGCCACATCGTCGCCGTGGCGGGGTTTGCCGAGGCCAACATCGGCCACACCCTCACTTCTCCCGAAAACCCGCAGGCCCTGCCGCTCATTAAGGTGGACGAGCCAACGCTGCAGGTGATGATCTGCGTCAACGACTCTCCCTTTGCCGGCCAAGAGGGCACCTTTGTTACTTCGCGGCAATTGCGGGAGCGCCTGCTGCGAGAGCTAGAAACCAACGTAGCGCTGCGGGTAGAAGAGACAGATTCCCCCGATCGCTTTTTGGTGTCGGGGCGGGGCGAGCTGCACCTGGGCATTTTGCTGGAGACCATGCGGCGGGAGGGCTACGAGTTTCAAGTGGGGCAGCCGAAGGTGATCTTCCGCGAGGTTAACGGCCAGCCCTACGAGCCCTATGAGTGTTTGGTGCTGGATGTGCCGGAATCGACGGTGGGCGCCTGCATTGAACGGCTGGGGCAGCGGCGGGGGGAGATGCAGAACATGATAGTAGGCGCGGACGGACGGGCTCAGTTGGAATTCGTCATCCCGGCCCGAGGGCTGATCGGCTTCCGCAGCGAGTTCGTCCGCATCACCCGCGGCGAGGGAATCATGAGCCACAGCTTTTTGGAGTATCGCCCCCTGACCTCTGAAATGGAAATGCGCCGCAACGGCGTGCTGATTGCCTTTGAAGAGGGGGTAGCCACCACCTATGCCCTGAAAAATGCAGAAGATCGGGGGGTGTTCTTCATTACGCCAGGTACCCGCGTCTACAAGGGCATGATCGTGGGCGAGCACAACCGTCCACAGGACTTGGAGTTGAACGTCTGCAAAACCAAGCAACTGACCAACCACCGGGCTGCCAGCGGGGAAGAGCTGGTGCATTTGCAGGCGCCGGTGGAGATGAACCTGGAGCGAGCGTTGGAATACATCGGTGAGGACGAGCTGGTGGAGATCACGCCGAAGTCGGTGCGCTTGCGCAAGGCACAGTTGACGGCTTCTCGTCGCTAGCGGTCGGCCCTACCACCGTCGCAGGTAGAAGTGCAGGTTGGGGAAGTAAAAGACCCCCCAAATCCCCAGCAGGACAACTCCCAAGCCCAACAAAGCCAGCCACAGGCGGGGGCGGCTGTGGAGCTGCTTGGATCCCGCCTGGACATAGGCCAGATCCACCCAGGCGGTGTTGCCGCGGCGGAACCAGCCCCCCCCCTTGACCCGCCGGCCCATGAGGGCACGAAGCTGCTTTAGGCCGGAAAAGACATTGCCCACCGGCCCCAGGGGAGAGGTAAAGCGCAGCGGGATCAGCCCGGTGGCATCCTGTAGCTTTAGCTCTGCCCCCAGTTGATAGCCGGCTTGTCCCAAGCCCAGCAGCTCCCCTTCCAGCTCCACTGGCTGACTGCGGCAGGGATCCGCCTCGGGGTCAGCCAGCAAGTGGAGTACATCAGTTGTCTGGGGCGACAGGGATCCGCGGTACATCAACACCGCCTTGGATCCCAGGCCTAGGCCACAGCCCACCACCGCTACCGCAGCAATGACTTTGGGATCGAGGCGATCTTGCAGCAGCAGGTAGAGGATCAGCCCCACCAGCCAACCGACGAGGATCCCGACCACTTCGGCAGCGTAGATGGCCAGATCCAGCCAGAAGCGGCTTTGCAGACGAACCCCATCCAACTTGGATCCAGATCCCAGGCGCAACTCCGGCAGCAGGCGCAGCCGTTGCGCATACTCCGCCAAAACCTGGAAGCGGTGCCCCGGCAACGGATGGCTGGAGTTGACCTGCATCCAGCGGGCCCAGGGGTTGAGCTGATCCCAGAGAAAGACTTGGCCAGCTTGGGCGGGATCCCGCAGGCGGACGGCGGCACTGGCAGCGGCGGTGGTTTTGAAGTCCAAGAAGCTGAACAGTCGGGTGCAGTGCAGCAGCGAAGATGGGCGGCGGTCGTTTTTGTGGGCCTCCTGCAGGCCGGCAGCCGACTTGAGCAGAGCGGCCACCAGCCCGTTGGGGTTGCCCGTGGCCTCCACCGCGAAGTGATCGGCGTGGGAGGTGCCCAGGCGAGAGAGGAAAAACAGCGGGTAGGAAAGCACTGTGTAGATTAGGTAGAGCAGGGGGGCCACATGGCCGATGAGATCCCGCCGTTTGTTCCCCAGTTGGCTCACCTGCTCCAGAGCCAAGTAAACCAGTTGAAGGGGGGATCCCAGCAGAGTCAGGATCAGGATATCGCCGTTGACGATCCGCCCCAGAGCCTGGGCATAGACAGCGGCAATCTCGTCCGGGGCAAGCTGCTGCAAGAGAGCCTGGGTGACCACGATGCGGCCGCCATCAGGAAAAGTGCCGTAAACAAAAGCCAGCGGCCCCCCTTCTGGGATCACCCCCAGGCGGGGTTGTTTCAGTTGTTTTTGGGTGCAGAGGCGCTGCAGCAGGCGGGCCGCCTCGGGACTGTGGCGCTCAATTTCCCCCAAGGTGGCCCAGCGCAGCTTGTGCAGCCGCCGGTGTAGGTGATCCATCAGCCAAGGGGCAAAAAACAAAAGGCCGACGCCAAAGTTGACCGCCAGGCTTCCGGCTACCAACCAGCGCAGGCCATTGCGCAGCCAGGGCAGCAACCCTTGCAAAAACCAAAGCTGCCGCGGAAAACTCAGCCGCCCAAAATCCAGGTGGCTGCCCACCAGCACAAAACTCAACCCCCAGAGGAAGAGGATGCCCACCCCCAGGGATCCCCACTTGGCCCAGCGTAGAGAACCGGCCCGCTCCGGCAGGGGGATCCTCAGGCCCAGTTGAGCGGCCCGTTGGCGGCTGGAGAGCGGCTGAGCCTCAGGAGCCGGTTCTGGGGAGGGCGGGGAAGCAGCGGGTTTTTCCACCGTTTGGGGCAGGCGGGGCAGGATTTTTTGGGCCCAGCCCCGCGCCTGGGGATCCGGATGCTGCAGCAGTTCTAGACAAAGCGCCCGCGCCTTCTCCGCCTCGCCCGCCAGATGGTAGGCCCGCACCAGGTTCATCTGGGCCTCCAGGGCCTGGCTGTCGGAGGAGCCTGTCGGGATCGCTGCTGCTCCGCCCTGCTGGCGAGATTGAGCCAAGTAGGCCTCCAGCATTTGGATGGCCTCTTGAAAGCGGCCCTGCCGCAGCGCCTCTTTGCCCGCCTCCGCGGGGGTCATCAGCCCGCTCCGAGATCTCTCTGCTCCCCCAGCTTACTCAAGGATCTGGCCTTGCTGAGGTGGATCCCCCGAAAGGGGGTAGCGGAGCAAGCGCCGCCGCAGGCAATCCAGCGCCGTCTGGGCGCTCCACCAGCGCACGCCCTCGCGGCCCCGCAGGCTGCCGAAGCGGTACTCGTGGACTTCCACTTTCCCCTCCGGGTCGGCCAAGCCCAGATACACAAGGCCAACCGGCTTGGTGGGGGTACCCCCGTCTGGCCCGGCAATGCCGGTGATGCTCAAGGCCCAGTCGGAGCCGAGGACTTGCTTGGCCCCCAGCGCCATCTGGGCCGCCACCGGCTCGCTCACGGCCCCCTGCTGCTGCAGCGCCGCGGGATCCACCCGCAAGAGCTGCTCCTTGATGCGGTTGTCGTAGGCAACGATCCCCCCAACAAAATAGCGGGAGCTGCCCGGGATCCCGGTTACCAACTGCCCCAGCAGGCCACCAGTGCAGGATTCCGCCACCGCCAGGGTTTGCCGCCGCTGCAGCAGCAACTCCCCCACCACGCTGGCCAAGGTGGCCTCGTCGCTGCCGAAGTAGTCTTCCCCGGAAATCTGTAAAATCTGCTCCACCACCGGGGCAATCAATGCTTCCGCCGCCTCACGCGTGGGGGCGCGTCCGGTAACCCGCAGGCGCACCTCCCCCTGGCTGGCGTAGGGAGCCACGGTGGGATTTTCCCCCGCCAGCAGGGATCCCACCCGTTCGGCCAAGGTCGATTCAGGAATGCCCCAGTAGCGCAACACGCGGCTGTAAAACACTTCCTTGCCCCAGCCCAGGGAGCGCAAATAGGGCACAGCCGTCTCCTGCCACATCTGCTGCATCTCCCGCGGCACGCCGGGGAAGGTGAGAATGTGCAGGTCGGGCCGGGGCTGCCAGATGAGGCCACAGGCGCTGCCCAGGGGGTTGGGCAGGACGGTTGCCCCCTGAGGCAAAAAGGCCTGCTTGCGGTTACTGGGCGAGGGCTCCATACCTCGCTGGCCGTACTTTCGCAGAATCTCCTCCCAAACCTGCGGGTGCTCCACCATCTCCACGCCGAAAAAAGAGGCCAGTGCCGCGTGGGTCAGATCATCCGGGGTTGGCCCCAGCCCTCCTGTAATTAAAAGCAGGCTGGAGCGGTTGCAGGCCACCTCCAAAGCATGGTGGATGCGGGCTTCGTTGTCCCCCACCACCGTTTGGTAGTAGTGCGGGATCCCCAGCTTGGCCAACTCGGCTGCCAGGTATTGGGCGTTGGTGTTGGTGATCTCTCCCAAGAGCAACTCTGTACCAATGCAGAGGATCTCAGCCCCTTGGGGAGTGACGGTTTGCGTTGGGCTCATGCTCGGCTCAACCTCGGCTCAGCCGCTAAGTATAGAGGTCTAGGCTCCCCTTTCGCGCAGGGATCCCTGGGATCCCTTGCTCAAGAGGGGTAGGGATCCTCGGCCAGCCGAGCCAAAGCTTCCAGCTCAGCACCCACCACGCGGTGCAGGATCCACTCCGGATGTGGCTTGGCACCCAGGCGCCGGTAGAACTCAATTGCTGGCTGGTTCCAGTCCAAAACCATCCACTCCAGCCGCCCATATCCTTTGGCCACTGCCTCCTGGGCCACCCGCGCCAAGAGCGCCTTGCCAATGCCCCTGCCGCGAAACCCCGGCAGCACAAACAAGTCTTCCAGGTAGATCCCCGGTCGGGTGAGGAAGGTGGAAAAGTTGCGAAAGTAGAGGGCAAACCCCACCGCTTGCCCCCCCACTTCTGCCAACAAGGCCGAGGCAAAGGCTTCGGGGCCAAACAGATGCTGTTGCAGCAGCTCGGCGGATCCCGTTACCAGGTGGCTCAGGTGCTCGTACTCGGCCAAGGCGCAGATGAGATCAAACAGAACGGGCACATCCTCAGGCGTGGCAGGACGAATTTCCATACTTTTGCCCGGCTCCACCCACCCTTTTCCTGGAACATCGGCACGGGTACAGACTCCAGCTTATTCTTTTTCCCCAGCGGTTGGAGGCGCGACGTAATGAGGGCAGCGACAGGGGCCCAGGGGGTTCACGGCACAGGGCAGATAGGGCGAGTGAGAAAAGTAGCGGCAGGAGGGATCCCAGGCCGAGGTGGGCTGCAGCTCGCGGGAGGGAGTGGGCTCATCCCAGCTTGAGGGGCGGCAGGAGCCTCTCTTTTCCAGCAGAGGGATCAACTGGGCCAAGAACGTCAGTCCCAACCACAAACCGACTCCCATGATCAGCGCTTGCACCATTGCCCTCCTCCGTCGGCCAACAGCCTTGTCTTCCAACCAGAGCCAGCCTAGGCCAGTCGGCTACAGAGGGCCAGCGTTGGCAGACAGTTTCGCAACTGTCCTGCCAGCGGGCGAGGACCCTGGAGAAAAACCGATTAGAGTGAAAAATAGAGCCGTTACCTCATTTTTGATGCCATGACCACCTCCACCCTCGATGCTGCCGCCATCCTTGAGGCGTTGCGCCCGGTTCAAGATCCGGAGCTGCGCCGCAGCCTGGTGGAACTGAACATGATCCGCGACATTCGCGTCGAGCCGGAGCGGGTGGCTTTTACTCTGGTGCTGACGACACCGGCCTGCCCCTTGCGGGAGTTCATCGTCGAGGAGTGCAAGGCTGCCATCCGCCGCCTGGCTCCCGTTGAAACCATCGAGGTCACGGTTACAGCAGAAACTCCCCGCTCGCCCTCCCTGCCGGATCGCCAGTCTGTCCCCGGCGTGCGCAACATCATCGCCATCTCCAGCGGCAAGGGGGGGGTGGGCAAAACCTCAGTATCGGTGAATGTGGCGGTTGCCCTGGCCCAGAGCGGAGCGCGGGTGGGGCTGCTGGATGCCGATATCTACGGCCCCAATGTGCCGCTGATGCTGGGGTTGCAGGATCAGTCTCTGTTGGTGCGCAAGCGGGAAGACGGCGGCGAGGACATCTTCCCCCTGGAGAACTACGGCGTCAAGATGGTGTCGATGGGGCTCTTGGTGGGGCGGGATCAGCCGGTGATCTGGCGGGGGCCGATGCTCAACGGCGTCATCCGGCAATTCCTCTACCAGGTGCAGTGGGGGGAGCTGGACTATCTCATCGTGGACATGCCCCCCGGCACCGGGGATGCGCAATTGACCCTGGTGCAGGCGGTGCCGCTGGCGGGAGCTGTGATCGTCACTACGCCGCAGTCGGTGGCCCTGCTGGATAGCCGCAAGGGCTTGAACATGTTTCGCCAGTTGGGGGTGCCCATTCTCGGCATTGTGGAGAACATGAGTTACTTCATTCCACCTGACCTACCGGATCGCCAGTACGATATCTTCGGCTCAGCCGGCGGAGAAACTACGGCCCGCGAGCTGGGGATCCCACTGCTGGGGCGGATCCCGTTGGAGATTGCCCTGCGCCAAGGGGGAGATGCGGGTCAGCCGATTGTGGTCGGCCAGCCCGAGTCGGCTTCGGCCCAAGCCCTGCGGCAAATTGCCAAAACTTTGGCGGGCCGCGTCTCCATGCTGGCTTTGGGGGCCGGCTAGAAGCGCTCTGCTTCCACCAACGAGACCCCAAAGCTGCGTCCCCCCAGCACAATGCCCTCTTGGGCCTTGCCACGCACGGTTACGGTGCTGTTCATGGCCGGCAGGCCCTTGTTGGTGATGACCCAGAGGGAGCCGCTGTTGTCCTGGATCTCGTACATGCCCTGGCCAAACACGCCTATTTGATTGACCACACGACCGCGGACGTACACATTGGTGTAGCGAGAAGGATTTTGTTCGATCTGGGCGATGGGAGTTGTGCCGATGCCCAGCCGTGCCAACGGCCCACACCCTGCCAGGGCTAGGCTGACGCAGAGCAAGAGTACCCAAGATCCGCCGCGGAACGATTGGCCAAGTTGCCGTTTCATCGGTTGCTTCCCTCACGAGCACTTGCTCCCACCATAGCAAGCCGGCAGCAGATCCACCGCCAAGCTAGAACTTCTCGCCAATGCCAAAGTGCAGTTGGGCCTGGCCGGCCTCCCCTTGCCCGATTGCGTAGTCGATGCGCAGCGGCCCCAAGGGAGATTGGATGCGGATACCGGCCCCCAGCCCCAAACCGCTGCCCGGCTTGTTGCGCACCGCCGCAGGATTGCCGATGACCGCCGCGCCGCTGCCCAGATCGGTGCCGTAGTCGGCGAAGACCACTGCCCCCACCGGGTCGAAAAGGGGAAAACGCAACTCCGCCGTCGCCGTGGCAAAGCTGCGACCGGAGCCGACGCCACCCTCAAAAAATCCCCGCACCGAGCTGCCCCCGCCGATGGGGAAAGCGTCGTAGGGAGCCAAGTCGCCAATCGTGGTGCCCGCCCGCACGTCAAAGGCCAGCACCTGCGGTCGTTCGCTGCGGGTCTCGAACAGCTTGACGGGAATGAACTGGCTGTAGCTGGTCTCGAGGCGGTTGGCGTTGAGGCCATTCTCGAATAGACGTACCGACTGTTCGCTGGAGATGCGAAAGACGGATCCCTGGCTGGGGCTGTTGGGGTTGTCGCGGCTGTCGTTGACGAGGCCGAGCCGCAGGGTGGTGTAGCTGTCTTGGCCGCTGGCGCTGAAGGTAATCGGGTTGCCCAGCACATCAAAGCGCTCCTGCTCGCCGTTGCTGTTGCGGGCTTCCACAAATTGGATGCGGGTGCCCAAGCTGGCCCGCCAATTGCCCCCAATGGGACGCGAGAAGGTGACGCTGCCGCCCAGCCGGTTGATGCGCACGGGATCCCCGTTGGGCAAGGTCAATCCCTCGTTGAAAACAAAGCTGGAGCTCTGCTGGTTGGAGATATTGACGTTGTAGGAGGTGGGGATCTCCAGCGTGGCAATGCGCGGGTCGGTGAAGTTCAAATCAAACAGAGTTTCGTTGGTGCCCAACTGCACATTGAAGCTGGCGCTCTGGTTGTTGCCGCCCAAGTTTTCTTCCGAGACGCTGAGGCCAGCAAAGACCCCTGTGGCCGAGCTGACGCCGATGGTGCCGCTCAAGGTGCCGGTGCGGCGCTCTTCCACGTTCACCACCACCACCACCTTGTCGGGATCCTGGCCGGGGTTGAGCCCCACATTTACATCCTGAAAGAGGTTGAGGTTGAAAACCGCCTGCAGGTCTTCCTGGATTTGGTTGCGGTTGAACACATCCCCCGGCTTGGACTTCAGCTCGCGGGTGATGATGAAGTCGCGGGTTTTGGTGTTGCCCTGCACGCGAATATCCTCGATCTCCCCTTCGGCAATTTCCAGGGTGAGAGTGCCATCTTCGGAGGAGCGCACATCTGTCACTTTGGCCAGCACGTAGCCCTTGTCGGCATACCACTGCTCAATCTCGGCCACCGCCGCTTGCAACTTGCCAAAGTTGAGCACCCGCCCTTCCTGGTCGGCAAAGGCCTTCTGGAGCACCTCCGGATCCAAAACTTTTGCCCCTTCCGTGCGCACGGCTTTGAGGGTGGGGTTGGGCTTGACTTCAAAGGTGACTCGCACCCCCAGAGGCGTATCGGAAGGCACCGCCCGCACATCGGCAAAAAAACCGGTGGCAAACACGGCGTTGATGTCTTCCCGCAGTTGGGAACGAGTGGAGACCTCGCCGGCGCGG
>NZ_JANSIR010000011.1:0-501 GCF_047462155.1 Synechococcus sp. OH2 | reverse complement strand
AGCGCGAGAGTCCAAGAAGAGGAGGTGCAAAGAGAACGACTAGCTTATGGTCAAGAAGTCAGGGATATTCCAGCGGAGGATTTGATTGTCCTCGACCAGGCAGAGGTATAGGAGGAAATGGAACGGGGAGTAGCTCGGAGTTTACGCGGTCAAGGAGCTTATCATTATCGTCAGAGATACAAGGGGGAAAAGCATATTGAAATATCGAACCTTGCCAAGTTGTACGCAATGATCGAGATTGGAGCTGGATCCCAATACTCTTCCTGACTGCCCACACAGACCCTCAGACGGTCGAACAAGTTTTTCAAGCGGTAGGAGATGACTTCGTTGGTAAACCCATCGCCGATCCAGAGCTGATCACACGCATCTTCAACCGTCTGGAACGTACAGAACTCTTGCGACGAGCTCAATGGAGAAACTTCCCGTAAGTCTCTTTCCCTCCATATGAAAATTAACCCCCCAAGAGTTGGGGGGTTGGGGTGGAGAGAAGAGCCTGGCACC
>NZ_JANSIR010000010.1:63668-63999 GCF_047462155.1 Synechococcus sp. OH2 | reverse complement strand
CTTTGCAGCCCAGATCGCCGAGATCCGAGCCGAGCAGCAGCGGGCCGCTGAGCGTTTCTCCGCCGAGATCGCCGAGATCCGGGCCGAGCGGCAACAAGCTGCCGAACGCTTTGAGGCCCAGATGACGGAAATGCGACAGGCCTTTGCAGCCCAGATCGCCGAGATCCGAGCCGAGCAGCAGCGGGCCGCTGAGCGTTTCTCCGCCGAGATCGCCGAGATCCGGGCCGAACAGCAGCGGGCCGCCGAGCGCTTTGAGGCCCAGATGGCTGCAATGCGAGCCGAGCGGCAGGCCATCGAAGCCCAGCTCCAGACCGAAATCCAGGAGATCCGG
>NZ_JANSIR010000010.1:53044-63569 GCF_047462155.1 Synechococcus sp. OH2 | reverse complement strand
TAATTCAGCACAACCAGGAGCGGATTCGCCAGAACGAAGAGCGGGGAGATGAGCTGGAGAGGGCCATCCAGGAGTCTCGCCGCGATATGCAGGCCGGGTTTGCCGAGCTGAGGGAAGCGCAAGCCATGATGATGGAGCAATTTCGGGAGCGGGATGGCCGCCTGATCGAGGCTCATCTGGGCTTTATTCGGGAAATGCGGGAGATGCAGCGGGAGATAGCGGAGCTGCGCCTGGATTTTCTCAACCACATGCGCCAGTACCACCCGCCTGTCGAACGCTAGATGGCGAGCCGGTTGCCTCAGCTTGCGGTCGTAGGGGTAGCTGGAGATGGCTCGGTGGCCTCTTGGGCGATTACCCCCCTCTCCCAAGCGCAAACCCTGGCCGGGCCCCCCAGCCTGCTGCAGCACTTTGCCGACCATCCGGCTCGCCAGATCCGGCTTACTGGATCGGTGGAAAGTTGGATCCCGCTTTTGCAAAAGGAGCTGGCACAGGGATCCCTGGTTTTATTGGCCAGCGGGGATCCCCTGTTTTTTGGGATTGGGCGCCTGCTGACCCAGTATTTCCCGGCGGAGCAACTGGCTTTTTACCCCCAAGTCAGCTCGGTGCAGTTGGCCCTCAACCGCCTGCAGATCCCCTGGCAGGAGGCCACCATTCTCAGTCTGCACGGGCGGGGAATGGAGCCGTTGGAACCCGTTCTCAAACAGGGATCCCCTGTGATTGTGGTGCTTACCGACCCAGAGCACACGCCAGCCAGCTTGGCCCAGTTCATTGCCGACCTGCGGCTGCCGGTGCGCTACCAGGGCTGGGTATGCAGCCAACTGGGATCCCCCCACGAGCAGATCCTGCCTCTGCAGGAAGGTGAGAACTCCGCCTTCCCCAGCCCCAATCTGGTGGTGTTGCGCCGCGTTGACCCGGAACCGGATCCCCGCCGCTGGCCCCTAGTCGGGATCCCCGACGATCAGTTCCACACCTTTCCCGACCAGCCCGGCCTGATCACCAAGCAACCCATCCGCCTGCTCACCCTGGGGGCCTTGCAATTGCCGCGGCAGGGAGTGGTGTGGGATGTCGGGGCCGGCACCGGCTCCGTGGCCGTAGAGATCGCCCGCCTCTCCCCCCAGCTCCAGGTCTATGCCGTTGAGCGCAACGCCATGGGTATTTGTCTCATCCGGCGCAACCGCCAACGCTTCGGCCTGGAGAACCTGCACGTGATCCCCGGGGCAGCGCCCCAGGTGCTGGCCGACTTGCCGGATCCGGATCGGGTGTTGCTGGGGGGAGGCGGCAAAGGGATCCGCGATCTGCTGCCGGTGGTGGCGGCCCGCCTGCGGCCTGAGGGGATCTTGGTGGCCAACTTTGCCACCCTGGAAACCTGCAGCGAAACCCTGCAATGGCTGCGCTCGCAGGGCTGGCAGGTGCGGCTAGAACACATCCAGATCTCCCGCTCCACAGCCCTGGCAGAAGGCACCCGCTTCGCCCCCCTTAACCCCGTTTACCTGCTGCAGGGGATCCCTTCAACTTTGCCATCTCGCTGAACTCCCTCCTTTGGGGTGGGGGGGTGAGAGAAAAATTACCCCTCATCCTCCTCGTCGGTGGTGAACCCGGGTCGGTACAGATAGGAGGGGCGATTGGTCTTCTTAATTTGGTCTTTGAGGGATTCTAGGTCGATGTAGCGATCTGCCAAGTTGATCAGTTGGTCACTGGTCATGGAACGCAAGCTGACCACCTCCACCCGTGCCCCTTGGTAGCTGACGGCATTGACCGCGTAGGCCAAATCCCCATCGCCGCTCACCAGCACTGCCGTCTCGTACCAACGCACCAGCGACAACATGTCCACAGCAATTTCCACATCCAGGTTGGCCCGCTTGGATCCATCGGGCAGTTGGGTCAGCTCTTTGGTAACCACGCGGTAGCCGTTGCGACGCATCCAGAGCAAAAACCCCTGCTGCTTTTCGTTGTTGCGATCGACGCCGGTGTAGAAAAAGGAGCGCAGAAGGGGAGAACGGCCGGTCAGCGTCTTCAGCAGGCGGGTGTAGTCGATCTCAATGCCCATCTGCAGGGCGGCATAGAAGAGGTTGGATCCGTCGATGAAGATGGCCACGCGACCGCGGTTGTCCTGGAAGGGATCCGGGGGCTGAAAGCCGGGCTCAGGATCAAGACGCAACATTCGGGCTTTCTTCTCCAAGTTTTGGCAAAGGGATAGAAAAAGATAGGATATTGAGAGGTATAGGAACAAGGCATCGGCAAAAAAAGGCCCTGGCCGGGGAGATACGTCATTTACCCTAGCGCAGGAAACACCCCACCCCTGGAAGACTTCCAAAATCCTAAAGAAAAAATACTTATCGGAGAGCTCTTGCGAATGACAGGCCAACAGGGGGCGCTGCCCTATCGTTTCCCGACCTCCCTGCACAGAGGGGTGTTGCGCAGCCGCTACAAGCGCTTCTTTGCCGAGGTGGAGCTGGAAAATGGGCAACAGGTAACCGCTCACTGCCCCAACACTGGGCCTATGAGGGGGGTTTGCCAGGTAGGGGCACCTGTGTACCTCTCCCATCACCCCGATCCCAAGCGCAAATTGGCCTACACCTGGGAGATGATCCAGGTGGAAGGAGTGTGGGTGGGGATCAACACCGGCCTGCCCAATCGCCTGGTGGAATGGGGGCTGGAACAAGGGTGGTTTCCCCAGTTGGCGGGGTTTTCTCGTTGGCAACGGGAAGTGACCTGCGGCAGGAGCAAAATCGACTTCCTGCTGATAGGAGACTCTGGCTTGGCCTACCTAGAGGTTAAAAATACCACCTGGGCCGTGGGATCCCGCGCCCTCTTCCCGGATACGGTGACGACTCGCGGGCAAAAACACCTGGAAGATTTGATTGAGATCCGCCGGCAAGGGCAGCGGGCTCTGCTGCTGTACTGGATCAACCGTGCCGATTGCACCGAGTTCGCCCCTGGCGCAGAACGGGATCCCCGCTATGCCCATCTGTTTCGCCAGGCGCTGCAGGCGGGGGTCGAGGTGTTGCCCTACCGGATCGCAGTCTCGCCCCAGGGGATCCATCCCCTGGGTTTGGCCAAAATGGTGGCCTGAGCGTTGTCTTGGGAACCTGCTGCTATGCAAGTGGCCACCTGGAATGTCAACTCCATTCGCACCCGGTTGCCGCAAGTTTTGGCTTGGCTAGACAAGCAGGGATCCCTGGATGTGCTCTGCTTGCAGGAGACCAAGGTGGTGGATGAGGACTTTCCCCGCGCCCCCTTTGAGGAGCGAGGCTTTCATGTGGAGGTGTACGGGCAAAAGTCCTACAACGGCGTGGCCGTAATTAGCCGGGAGGTGCCGGAGAAGGTGGAGCGGGGGTTTGGCGCGCTGCTGTCGGCGGCTGCAGACCTGGACGAGCAAAAGCGGCTGATCGGCGCCCTCTACCACGGGATCCGCATTCTCAACCTCTACGTGCCCAACGGCGAGGCGGTGGGATCCGACAAGTACGCCTACAAGTTGCGCTGGCTGGCCACGCTGAAGGACTACCTGGCCGTTGCCCTCAGCCAAGGGGATCCCATCTTGCTCTGTGGGGACTTTAACATTGCCCTGGAAGACCGCGATATCTACGATCCCCAAAAGGCCGGAGAAATCATGGCCTCGGAGCCAGAACGGCAGGCCCTGCGGGAGATCCTGGCTTTGGGGTTTGAGGATGCCTTTCGCAAGTTTAACCCGGATCCCGGGCATTTTAGCTGGTGGGACTACCGGGCCGGAGGGTTTCAGAAGAATCGCGGCTGGCGCATCGACCACCTCTACCTTTCTCCCCCGCTCCAGGACAAGGTCACTGCCTGCTGGATCGACGTCGAGCCGCGGCGGCTACAAAAGCCCAGCGACCATGCCCCTGTGGTTGTGGAGCTGGCGGTCTGAAATCCCCAGGCCGCTCCCTTGCCAATCTTTTCTCGAGACAAGAGCGGCTATCTACGCTAGGCTGGTAGATGTTAACGAATGTATCGGGCTACCGCCATGGCGCTCTTTGGTTTTGGCAAACTGAGCAAGAAGCTGACCTTGCCCACGCCGGAAGAGGCTTTGCCGGGCCGCTCCGAGCCAATGGCAATCGTTAACCGGCACTACGTCAAGGGCACGCCCCTAAAGCCCCCTTTTCCCGAGGGCATGGAGCTGGCCCTGTTCGGCATGGGCTGCTTTTGGGGAGCGGAGCGCAAGTTTTGGCAGTTGCCCGGGGTGTTCACCACTGCCGTGGGCTACGCTGGCGGGTATACCCCCAACCCCACCTATGAGGAGGTTTGCACCGGTTTGACTGGCCACAACGAGGTGGTGCGGGTGGTTTACGATCCCAGCCAGATTAGCTACCTGCAGCTTTTGAAGGTGTTTTGGGAAAACCACGATCCCACCCAAGGGATGCGCCAGGGCAATGATGTGGGCACCCAGTATCGCTCCGGCATCTACGTCTATTCCCCGGCACAACGGGAGCTGGCGGAAAAAACCCGCGATCTCTACCAGCAGGCTCTGAGCGCCCACGGCTACGGCCAAATCACCACTGAGATCCTGGACGCCCCAGAGTTCTACTACGCCGAAGACTACCACCAGCAGTACCTGGCCAAAAACCCACGCGGCTACTGCGGCCTGGGGGGCACCCAGGTTTGTCTGCCCGAGATCCTCACCGAGTCTGTCTAAGCCACACCCTGGCCGATGGCGGTCATGGCTGCCCTCACCCCTGGCCCCTCTCCCTCAGGGAGAGAGGGTTAGAGCGTTGATTGCAAGGATCCCAACAGACCTCTAGAAGATGCGGCGGGAAGGGGATCCCCGCTCCAGCAGCTCCTTGGCCACCAGGGTTACCACCGCCAGCAAGGAGAGCACCACTGCCGCCGCATAGGCCGAGCCCGTGGCATAGCTGCGGTAGGCATCTTCCACAAATAAGGGAAGGGTCTGGGTGCGGCCAATGATGTTGCCAGAGACCACCGCGACAGCGCCGAACTCCCCCATGGCGCGGGCATTGGTCAGGATGACCCCGTACAGGAGTCCCCAGCGGATGTTGGGTAGGGTGATGCGCCAGAAGATCTGCCAGGAATTGGCCCCCAGGGTTTTGGCGGCTTCTTCTTCCTCGCTGCCGGCCTCTTCCAACACCGGCAGTACCTCCCGCACCACAAAAGGGAGCGTGATGAAAGCCGTGGCCAGCACAATGCCCGGAAAGGCAAAGATGACCCGCAGGTTCCAGGATCCCAGCCAACCCTGACGGCCAAAGAGGAGCACCAGCATCAGGCCGGCCACCACCGGGGAAATGGAAAAAGGCAGATCGATCAAGCTGAGCAGCAAAGCCCGCCCCGGAAAACGGCGGCGAGCCAAGGCCAAGGCGGCGCAGAGGCCAAAAAAAGTATTGAGGGGAACAACAACCAGCGCCGTCAGCACCGTCAATCGGAGGGCGCTGAGCAGCTCCCGCTCGGTCAGGTGCTGGAGAAAAGCTGGGATCCCTTCTCGAAACGCCTGATAAAAGATGTTCACCACCGGGATCCCAAGCAGCAGGGCGATGTAGAGCCCGACAATGCCGATCAACAGGCCCGACAGCCAAGGGTTTGTCGATGGCTCCGGTTGGACACCCGCTATCCCGTCAGGTTTCATGGCGACTTCCCCAGGCTTGCAGAAGGTTAATCACCACCAGCGACAAGAACGAGATCCCCAGCATCGCCGTCCCGATCACCGTTGCCCCGGCATAGTCGTACTGTTCCAGCCGCTGGATCACCAGCACTGCCGCGATGAGATCCCGGAAGGGGATGCTAGAGGCGATGATAACAATGGAGCCATATTCACCCACAGCACGGGAAAACCCTAGGGCCACGCCGGTCAAAAGGGCGGGCAAAATCTGGGGCAGCACCACCCGCCAGAAGGTCTGCCAGCGGGAGGCGCCCAAGCTCCAGGCCGCCTCTTCCACATCTCGTTCCAGCTCCTGCAGCACCGGCTGTACCGTCCGCACCACAAAGGGAAAAGAGATAAACAGCATCGCCACCCCCACCCCCAGCCGGGTAAAGGCAATGCGGATCCCCAAGGGGGCCAAAAGGGATCCAATCCAGCCGTTGCTGCTGTAAACGGTTGCCAGGGTGAGGCCGGCCACAGCCGTGGGCAGGGCAAAGGGCAGATCGATCAACCCCTCGAGGAGCTTTTTGCCGGGGAAGGCGTAGCGCACCAACACCCAAGCCGTCAGGGTGCCCATTACGCCGTTAACCAAAGCCGCCAGCAGCGCGGTTACAAAAGTAACCTCATAGGCGGAGAGGGCCACCGGATCCGTCGCGATCCGCCAGAACTCCGCCCAGCCGACGCTGCTGGACTTGGCGATCAAGGCCGCCAGCGGCAAGGCCAACATTAGGAAGAGATAGCCCAAGCTCAGCCGCCACGGCCAAGACAGTTGAAACCCGGCTTGCTGCAACTTTCCTCAAGCTCCCAGCGACATCGGACTCCGTCCCGCCATTGCCAGCGGGGTCATGGCAGTTTTCTTATCGTTTTTTTTGAGGGGAAAGGCCTTGACCACCTTGGGGCGGACATAGACCTGCTGCCCCACCTGCAGCGGCTGGCTGGCATATTGCTCGCGGCTGAGGTGGGCCCACAGGGATCCGCCATCGCTGAGAATCAGCTCCGCCTGGATCTCCCGCCCCAGGTGGATGATCTCTTTGACCCAAGCCGAGACGCCGCTGCTATTGGGGTTGACCTCGATCTGCACATCGTGGGGGCGCAAGAAGAGCTGGTGCGGGCCCGCCTGGGCCTCGGGAAGCTGGCAAGATAACAGGGAGCGGGGAGAGAGCTCGTTGACCGGGCCGATGAAGCTCATGACAAAGGGAGTGGCCGGGTGATCGTAGATCTCGGCAGGGGATCCCACCTGTTCGATCCGCCCCTGGTTCATGACCACAATCTGGTCGGCCACCTCCATGGCTTCCTCTTGGTCGTGGGTGACCAAGACGGTGGTGACGTGTACCTCGTCGTGCAGGCGCCGCAGCCACTGGCGCAGCTCCTTGCGCACTCTGGCATCCAGCGCCCCAAAGGGCTCATCCAGGAGCAACACCTGCGGCTCCACCGCCAAGGCGCGGGCCAGAGCCACCCGCTGCCGCTGTCCCCCCGAAAGCTGTGAGGGGTAGCGATCCCCCAACCCCGACAGTTGCACCAGCTCCAGCAGCTCGTCCACCCGTGCCCGGATCTCAGCCCGCGAAGCTTTGCGGATCTCCAGGCCAAAGGCGATGTTCTGCCGCACCGTCATGTGCTTGAACAGGGCGTAGTGCTGGAAGACAAAGCCAACGTTGCGCTCCTGGACGCTGGCATGGGTGGCATCCCGCCCGGTGAGGAAAATCCGCCCCGTGTCCGGCTTTTCTAGGCCGGCAATCAGGCGCAAGAGGGTAGATTTGCCGGAACCCGACGGTCCCAACAGGGCAACCAGGGATCCCGTGGGAATGGTGAGATCCGTAGGGTGGAGAGCCTGAAACTGGCCAAAACGCTTCGATACCCCTGCAATGGTGATGCCCATAGGTTCTGCCTAGCTAAGGGTTGGCCGGATGGCGCTGCCTATCCCTGAGGAGGTAGGGAGCCTCTAATCTACGGTAAACCTGTCAACAAACCGTTGATACTGCTCCCAGCATACCTTGAATGGGGATGCAAAACAAGGGAGGCTCCCTACAACCCAGCTTGGATGCGGTCAAACACAGCCCCATCGGCAAAGAAGCGGTTTTGGATTGCTTCCCAGCCGCCCAGATCGGCAACGGTTACCAGCTTCTCAATGGGAGGGTACCGCCAGGCAAACTCTTGCGCCACCGTCGGCTCCACCGGACGGAAACCCACCTCGGCAAAGGCCCGTTGCGCTTCTGGAGTAAACAGGTAGTTCACAAAGGCTTCGGCCACGGCGCGGGTTCCTTTTCGCTCCACCGTGGCATCCACCACGGCTACGGGGTTGTCGATGGAAATGTTGGGATCCGGCACCACGTAGGGCAAGGGCTGGCCGCGCAGGCCGGCCAGGATCACCTCCTGTTCGTAGGTGAGCAGGGCATCCCCCTGCCCTTTTTGGAAAAAGACATCCGTAGCCTCCCGCGAGTCCCGTGGCAGAACGCGGACATTTTTGTAGACCTGGGTGGTGAAGGCCAGGGCCTGGGGTTCAGGGACAGCACTCCAGAGGGCCAAAAAGTTCCAGCGGGCGCCCCCTGAGGTTTTGGGGTTGGCGGTAACCACCTGCAAGCCGGGCCGGGCCAGATCCAGCCAAGAGTGGATAGCGTGGGGGTTGCCCTGCCGCGTGACGATTGCCGCCACTGAGCGGGTGACGATCCCTTGGTTGGGCGTGCGGCTTTCCCAGCCCGGTCGAATGAGACCGGCAGCCACAAGGCGCTCCACATCCAGGCCCAGGGCCAGAGCCACCACATCGGCATCCAGCCCGTCAATGACCGCCCGCGCTTGTGTGGCCGAGCCGGCATAGCTGCTTTCTACGCGCACCTGTTGGCCGGTCTGGGCCAGCCAGTGGGCCTCAAAGGCAGGGATGATCTGCTGGTAGGCATCGCGGGTCACCGCAAAAGAAGCTAGGAGAATCCTCACTTCCCTCTGGGATCCCACCCCGCAGCCGCCCAGCCCCAGCAGAAGTCCTAGGAGGAGGGATCCCACCGCCAGCCACCGCCCCACTCTCCCCGACCAGGCCACCGCGACAGGTGAGGGGATCCCCCCTGTCCCTTCCCTCTTCACAGCCACCCCCATTCCGCTCTCCCCAAGAACCTAAAGGTTGAACGGCAGGGATCCATTCTACGGTCAGCCGGTCGGCAGACCGTCTTTAGGGCCAGGGATCCCTAGGCAGGGCAGGGGGTGGGAAGCGCCGCATCGGCAGCAAGATCCAGCGTGGCCCTGAGGAGGCCGGGATCCTCTGGAGAAGGGAGCAGCTGGAACCCCAAGCGCCTGCAGAGGCGGCGCATGCCCTCGTTTTCGCTGAGCACCTCGCCGGTGAGGCGCCGGATCCCTTCGCAGCGGGCCACCTGAATCAGGCGGGTCAGCAGCTCCGTGCCGATCCCCTGTCTTTGGTAGGGATCCGCCACCAACAGGGCAAACTCGGCTTCTTCGGGAAGGCCGTGTTTTTTGGAGAGGCGGCTGATGCCGAGGATTGTAGCTTCTGGCTCCTGTTTTTCCGCCACCAGGGCGATCTCGCGGTCGTAGTCGTTAAAGCAGATGCGAACCAAGCGCTCGTGGGCGATGCGGGCGCTGTATTTGATGGGGTGGAAGTAGCGCAGGTAGATGCTGTAGTCGGAGACGTGGCGGTGAAACTGGATCACCAGCAGCTCGTCTTCGGGACGGATGGGGCGGATGGTGATGCCCTCGCGGAAGGGCCAACTGTACTGGCTGGGGTAGGGGCGGATGGCCAACGGCACGGGTGGTTCTTGCTCCGAGCGCAAAATGACGCGGGCATCCAAAGCCAGCAGTTGCTCGCCCGAGGCCAGCAGGGGGTTGATGTCGATCTCTTGGATCTGCCGCTGTTCGGCCACCAGTTGGCTGAAGCGCACCAAAAGCTGTTCCAGCGCTTCCAGATTGACGGCTCGGCGCCCCCGCACCCCCTTGAGGGCCTTGTAGATGAGGGTATTCTCCATCAGGCGGCGCGCCAAGGTGGTGTTGAGGGGGGGAAGGCCAATGGCGCGATCCTGGAACACCTCCACCAGTTGGCCGCCGCTGCCAAACAGCAACACCGGCCCAAACTGGGGATCCTCGCTGCTGCCCAGGATCAGCTCGTAGCCGTCGGTGCGGATCATCGGCTGCACCGTCACCCCTTGGAAGTGCTCTGGCCCTGCTTTCTCGCTGACGTTGCGGAGAATCTGGGCGAAGGCCCGCCGCACCGCTTCGGCATCGGGCAGGTTGAGCTGGACGCCGCCCACGTCACTCTTGTGGGTGAGGGTATGGGAGTAGAGCTTCAGCACCACCGGGTAGCCCATTTGTGCGGCGGCCTCTACCGCCGCTTCTGGGCTCTTGGCCACCCGCGTGGGCACCACTGGGATCCCGTAGGCGGCCAGGATCTCCTTGGACTCGACCTCGGTTAAGAGCCGGCGACCTTGCTGCCGGGCTTGGCCGAGGATGGGTTGCACCCTCTCGCGCTCGACCGCTGTTGCAGGGAGCAGAGTGGGAGTTTCGTAGAGGGCCTTGAGGTTGTCGCTAAAGCGCCACAGATAGCTGAACACCCGTGCCGCCTGATCCGGATAGCGGTAGGTGGGGATCCCCGCTTGGTTAAGGATCTGCTCGCCGGCATCCACCAAGTCTCCCCCCATCCAACTGGCCAGGATGGGTTGGCGGGAGCCGCTGTGCCGCCAGGTCTCCACCACCTTGGCAGCAGTGGCGGTGGGATCCGTCATTGCCTGGGGGGTGAGGATCACCAAACAGCCCTGGCTGGCGGGATCCCGCAGCACGATCTCCAGCGCCTGGGCAAAGCGCTCCGGCCCGGCGTCGCCCAAAATATCAATGGGATTGCCGTGGCTCCAGTGGGGCGGCAGGATGGAGTTAAGCTGCTCCAGGGTTTGGGGAGAGAGCTGGGCCAGGGATCCCCCGGCGCGGATGAGGGTG
>NZ_JANSIR010000010.1:52254-52924 GCF_047462155.1 Synechococcus sp. OH2 | reverse complement strand
GGCCAGCACCCCCGGTCCGCCGGCATTGGTGAGGATGCTGAGGTGGGGGCCCTGCGGGCGGGGCTGTTTGGCCAGCACCTCCGCCATGTCGAAGAGGTCTTCGATGTGATCCACCCGCAGCACACCGCAGCGGCGGAAGGCTGCATCCAAAACCGCGTCGCTGCCGGTGAGGGATCCCGTGTGGGAAGCTGCCGCCTGGGCCGCCGCCTGGGTACGCCCCGCCTTGATGACAATAATGGGCTTGCTCAGCGCCACCTCGCGGGCCGCCGACACAAACGACCGCGCATCCCCAATCGACTCCATGTAGAGGACAATGCTGTGGGTGTGGGGATCCTCGCCCAGATAGTCGATGAGATCCCCCCAGCCCACATCCAGCATGGATCCCAGAGAGATGAAGGCGCTAAAGCCGACATTTTCCCGCAGGCTCCAGTCCAGGATCGAGGTGCAGAGGGCCCCGCTTTGGCTGATAAACCCCACGTTGCCGGGTCGGGCCATCTGGGCAGCAAAGGTGGCATTGAGGCCAGTGTGGGGATTTTGGATCCCCAGGCAGTTGGGACCAATGAGGCGCAGCTTGCCGCGGGCAGCCTCTTGGATGGCCTTTTCCAGCTCCAGCCCCTCCGGGCCAATTTCCTTAAAGCCTGCCGAGAGGACAATGGCCCCCTTGACGCCG
>NZ_JANSIR010000010.1:33882-52142 GCF_047462155.1 Synechococcus sp. OH2 | reverse complement strand
TCGACGCATTCTTGGATAACCGCCGGCACCCCGGCTGCCGGGATGGCGATGATGGCCAGATCCACTGGCTCCGGCAGAGCAGAGAGCCGCTCGTAGGCCCGGATGCCCAACACCTGGTGCCGCTTGGGGTTGACCGGGTAGACCGTGCCGCCAAAGGGGTGGCTGATGAGGTTCCAGAGCACCGTGCGCCCCACACTGCCCTCGCGCTCTGTTGCCCCCACCACTGCCACCGAGCGGGGCAGAAAGATGGGATCTAAGGGGTGGGATCTGGCCTTCCAGATGTCCAGGCTGGGATCGGGGCGGTGCAGCGTAGCCATAGCCGTTGCAAGGAGGGAAGGGAGAAGTACGTTTTGGCGGGGAGGAAGGCCGACCTTAAACCAGAGCCGGCTCCGGCTGGTGGTAGAGGGCAGCCTCCACCCGGCAGCCCCGATAGGCCAAGACGTACAGCTCCTTCATATCCTGAATGAGGGGGTAGCGGGGGTTGGCGCCGGTGCATTGGTCATCAAAAGCCTGCTCCGCCATCGCTTCCAGACGGTCGTAAAAGGCCTGCTCGCTCTCGCTGAGGGCCTCGCGAATGCTGGCCGGGATCCCCAGCTTCCGCTTCAGCTCCTCGATGGCCTCGATAAGGCGCATGACCTTTTCATCATCATTGGCTCCCCCCAACTGCAGGTAATCGGCAATTTCGGCATAGCGGTGCTTGGCGTTGGGGTAGCGGTACTGGGGAAAGATCGCCTGCTTGAAGGGGGCGTCGGTGGCGTTGTAGCGGATGACGTGGGTAATCATCAGGGCATTGGCCAGGCCGTGGGGCAGGTGGAAGGTGGATCCCAGCTTGTGGGCCAAGGAGTGGCACACCCCCAAAAAGGCGTTGGCAAAGGCCATGCCGGCAAGGGTGGCGGCGTAGTGGACTTTTTCCCGTGCTTCTGGATCCTCAGCTCCCTTCTCGTAGGCCCGCGGCAGGTAGGTCATCAGCAGCTTAATTGCCTGCAGCGCCAGCCCGTCGGTAAACTCGCTGGCCATCACCGAGACATAGGCTTCCAAGGCGTGGGTGAGGGCATCGATGCCGCCGTAAGCCGTCAGCTTCTTGGGCATCTTCAGGGTGAGATCCGGATCGACAATGGCCATGCTGGGGGTGAGGGCGTAGTCGGCCAGGGGGTACTTGATCCCCACCCGGTCATCGGTTACCACCGCAAAGGGCGTTACCTCGGATCCCGTCCCGGAAGTGGTGGGGATGCAGACCAGTTGGGCTTTTTGCCCCAGCGGCGGCAGCTCGTAGACCCGCTTGCGGATGTCCATAAAGCGCGTTGCCAGGCCTTCAAACTCCACCTGGGGCTGCTCGTACATCAGCCACATCACCTTGGCCGCATCCATCGGGGATCCGCCGCCCACGGCGATGATGACATCCGGCTGAAACTGGCGCAACTGCTCCAGGCCGCGGTTGACGTTGCTGAGGGTGGGATCCGGCTCCACATCGTGGTAGACATCCCAGTTCACGTGCAGCTCGTCCAAAACCTGGGTAACCGGCTGCAGCACACCCAGCTCGAAGAGGGGCTTATCGGTCACCAAAAAAGCCCGTTTTTTGCCGGCCAACTCCCGCAGCGCCACCGGTAGACATCCCGGCTTGAAGTAGATCTTGGGCGGCACCCGGAACCAGAGCATTTTTTCCCGCCGGTAGGCCACGGTTTTAATGTTGAGCAGGTGGCGCGGCCCCACATTGTCGGAGACCGAGTTGCCCCCCCACGTGCCACAGCCCAAAGTTAACGAGGGATCCAGCCTAAAGTTGTAGAGATCCCCAATCGCCCCCTGGGAAGAGGGGGTGTTGATCAGCACCCGTGCTGTTTGGAGGGCATGCTCAAAGTAGGCAATATCGTCCTGGTTGGCGGGATCGGTATACAAGACAGAGGTGTGGCCCCGCCCACCGAAATTGACCAGTTGGACAGCAACATCGACGGCGCTGTGGAAATCCTTGGCGCGGTAGAAGGCCAAAACAGGGGCCAATTTTTCGTAGGAAAACGGCTCTTCGGGCCCCACCTTGTCCACTTCCCCAATCAGCAGCTTGGTGCCTTCGGGTACCTGGATCCCGGCCAGAGCGGCAATGGTCTGCACCGATTGGCCGACAATAGCTGGATTGAGACGGCCATCCTTGAGGAGAATGCGGCGCACCGCTTGCGTTTGTTCCGGATCCAAAAAGTAGGCCCCTCGATGGCAAAACTCCGCCTTCACCTGCTCATAAACGGCCTCCACCACAATCACCGCCTGTTCCGAGGCGCAGATCATGCCGTTGTCAAAAGTTTTGCTGAGTAAGATTGAACTGACGGCCATGGAAATGTCGGCACTGGCGTCGATGACCGCCGGCGTGTTGCCCGCCCCCACGCCCAGCGAGGGGTGGCCGGAGGAATAGGCCGCCTTGACTAGGGCGGGGCCGCCGGTGGCCAGGATCAATTTCACCTCCGGATGCTGCATCAAAGCCTGAGAAAGCTCAATCGTGGGCTCGTCAATCCAGCCAATCAAGCCCACAGGCGCGCCTGCCGCCTCAGCCGCCTCTTTGACCACCTTGGCCGCGGCAATGGTGCATCGTTTGGCGCGGGGGTGAGGCGCAAAAATGATGGCGTTGCGGGTTTTCAGAGTGATGAGGGCTTTGAAAATAGTCGTCGAAGTGGGATTGGTGACCGGCACAATGCCTGCCAAAAGCCCCACCGGCTCGGCAATGCGCTCGTAGCCAAAGCTCTCGTCCCGCTCAATGACGCCACAGGTTTTCTCGTGTTTGTACTTGTTGTAAATGTATTCAGAGGCAAAGTGATTTTTGATCACCTTGTCTTCCACAATACCCATGCCGGTCTCCTCTACGGCCAACTTGGCCAAGGGGATCCGCTCGTTGTTGGCCGCCAGGGCAGCTTTGTGAAAGATTCGATCCACCTGTTCCTGGGTGAAGGTGGCATACTCAATCTGGGCAGCTTTCACCTGTTGGATTAAAGCTTCCAGTTCCTCGAGATTGGTAACAGGCATAGGTGGATCCCTCCAAAATCACATCCATACGGGTTAAGAGTTGAGGCAAGAGTAACAGTTAGAGCTACAAGACTCCCTGGGCTCCCTGGCTGGCTAAGCGCCCACAGGTGCGGGAACCTGGATCTCGGTGGTCATTTTTGGGGGATGGGTGAGGGTGTTGTGGATGATGCAAGCGTCGACAGCTTTTTCTAGGCCCTTTTGCTGCCTTTCGTCGAGGGAGATCCCCGTCTGAACGCGAATGCAAATGTTGTCTAAGCGGCTGGGGTGCTCAACTTTATCTGCAGTAACAACCACTTCCAGCCCCCGAGGATCCAACTGCCGCGCTTCCAGATACTTGACGGCATAAAAGCCAACACAGGCACCCAAAGAGGCCAAAAACCACTCCGGCGGCGTCATTCCCTGATCTTGGCCGTGGTTGTCCAAGGGCTGATCGCTGAGGATGCGATGGCCGCGGCTTTCGGCTTGAAATTGAACGCCATTTTGGTAGGTTACGCGCACTTCCACTGGGGATCCCTCCTCTATTTTTCCATCTGCCAGAGTTGGCCAGCTCCTAGCCTATAAGTTCAACCTAGCGCTACTTTAGGGGCAGCCTAAGAATTTTAGAGATGACTTTGGGATCAAGCTGATGCAAATGGGGATTGACTCTGTTTTTGTTACTGTTGCTACGGCAATAAACTAAGTCTTAGCAGCCATTAAACCGCCACCAATCCCCGCTCGCGAAAGATTTGCAAAGCGTGGTTGATCTGTTCCGGGGTGGGCGGCTGGACATCGCTGAGGGTGTAGGGCAGTCCCAACTGCTGCCATTTGTATTCCCCCATCTTGTGAAAGGGCAAAACCTCCACCCGCTCCACGTTGGATAGAGTGGCCACAAACTCAGCCAAGCCCTTGATGTTTTCCTCAGGATCTGTTAGTCCAGGAACGAGAACAAAACGAATCCAGGTGGGCTTGTGAATCTGATCCAAATAGCGAGCCAGATCGAGAGTGGGCTGCAGCGAAACGCCGGTAACTTTGCGATAGAGCTCCGGCAGATAGGACTTGATATCGAGCAACACCAAATCCGTATGGGCCAAAACCGGCTTGGCCACTCCCAAGGGCGCATAGCCGGAAGTGTCCAGCGCCGTGTGCAAGTCCAGCTCGTGGCAGCGGCGGAAAATCTCGGCCACAAAGTTGGGTTGCATTAACGGTTCCCCCCCGCTGGCCGTGACTCCCCCACCCTTGAGGTAGTAATTGCGGCAGCGCTGGATCTCCGCCATGAGGGAGTCCACCGTCACCACCTGGCCGGCATTGGGATCCCGACAGTCGGGATTGTGGCAGTACAGACAGCGCAGAGGACAGCCCTGTAGGAAGATGACAAAGCGGATCCCTGGCCCATCCACCGTGCCACAGGTCTCGACCGAGTGAATGCGGCCGGTTATCGGCGTCAAGGGCTTGAGCGGGGTATCCATACTTCTATCCTCAATGGCTTTTGCAAAATATCAATTAATCTTGAGGTTTTCTTCCCAATTGCTGGCCATGTTGTGCACATCACGGTTTGGACTTTACCCAGACTGTGTTTTTCTTAACGGTTGAAAACCAATGGAAAGACCTCCTACTGGGAGACCTCCGCCGAGAGGTTGTGCAGGCGATGGGCTTTGGGATCAAAGCCCGCCGGGAAATGGGTATAGGCATCGCAATCGGCGTGATCCAGCAAAGCCCCCTCCAAGAGGGCACCGCGGAAATTGCTGCCAAAAAGCAGACATCCCCGCAGGTCGGCTTTGGATAGGTTGGCGCCGCTCAAATCGGCAAAGCTGAGATCGCACCCCCGCAGGTTGGCGCCTGCCAGGTTGGCGCCGCTGAAATCGGCATAGCGCAGGTCGGCACCGGCTAGGTGGATCCCTTGTAGGTCGGCCTGGGGCAGCTCGATCTCCTGGAAATCTCGCCGTCCCGCTGCGTAGTCTCTAACCAAATCCCCAACGCTATAGCTCATTGAACCTCCTTGCTTGGGGAGGGGGGATCCTTTGCTTTCACCCGGCTAGGGGCAGCCTTCCGGGATCCCCCGCCCCCTCGTTTAGAAGTGTTGATGGAAGGTGCGGTTAATCACATCCAGTTGCTGCTCGCGGGTAAGCTTGATGAAGTTCACTGCGTAGCCGGAAACCCGGATGGTGAGCTGCGGGTAGAGCTCTGGGTGCTCCATGGCCTGCAGCAGGGTCTCGCGGTTGAGGACATTCACGTTGAGGTGAAAGCCGCCATCCCGCATGTAGCCGTCCAGCAGCCCCACCAGGTTGGCAACCCGCTCCTCAGCCGTGCGACCCAGGGCCGCCGGCACGATGGAGAAGGTGTTGGAGATGCCATCCAGCGCGTCGTCGTAGGGCAGCTTGGCCACGGAAGCCAGCGACGCCACCGCTCCCTTGGTGTCGCGGCCGTGCATGGGGTTGGCCCCCGGCGCAAAGGGCTCGCCAGCCCGCCGCCCATCGGGGGTGTTGCCGGTTTTCTTGCCGTAGACCACGTTGGAGGTGATGGTGAGAATGGACTGGGTGGGGATAGCGTTGCGGTAGGTTTTGTGCTTGCGCAGCTCCGCCATGAAGGTCTGCACCAATTGCACCGCAATTTGGTCAACCCGGTCGTCGTTGTTGCCGTATTTGGGGAAGTCGCCCTCCACCGCGTAGTCCACCACCAGGCCGCGCTCGTCCCGGATTGCCCGCACCCGCGCGTACTGGATGGCCGAGAGGGAATCCGCCACCACCGATAGGCCAGCCAGGCCAAAGGCCATCGTGCGCACGATGTCGCGGTCGTGCAGGGCCATCTCCAGGCGCTCGTAGCAGTACTTGTCGTGCATGTAGTGGATGATGTTCATAGTGTTGACGTAGGTCTTGGCCAGCCAGGCCATCATCTGCACCAGGCGCGGCCACACCTCGTCGTACTCCAACACCTCAGAGGTGATGGGGGCGTAGGCCGGGGCCACCTGCTCACCGGAGATCTCATCCCGACCGCCATTGATGGCATAGAGTAGGCACTTGGCCAGGTTTACCCGCGCCCCAAAAAACTGCATCTGCTTGCCAATGCGCATGGCCGATACGCAGCAGGCGATGCCGTAGTCATCCCCCCAGTAGGGGCGCATCAGGTCGTCGTTTTCGTACTGGATGGAGCTGGTTTCGATGGAGACCTTGGCGCAGTAGCGCTTGAAGGCTTCCGGCAGCCGCTCCGACCAGAGCACCGTTAGGTTGGGCTCCGGCGCCGGCCCAAGGTTGTAGAGGGTGTGCAGCATGCGGAAGCTGGTCTTGGTGACCAGAGGTCGCCCATCCAGCCCCATGCCGCCAATGCACTCAGTTACCCAGGTGGGATCGCCGCTGAAGAGCTCGTTGTACTCTGGCGTGCGCAAAAACCTGACCATGCGCAGCTTCATGACAAAGTGGTCGATGAGCTCCTGGGCCTCTTCTTCGGTGAGGATCCCGGCCAGCAGATCCCGCTCGATGTAGATGTCTAGGAACGTGGAGACCCGCCCCAGGGACATGGCGGCACCGTTTTGCTCTTTGACCGCTGCCAGGTAGGCTAGGTACAGCCACTGGATGGCTTCGCGGGCGTTGGCTGCCGGACGGCCCAGGTCAAAGCCGTAGCTGGCCCCCATTTCCTTGAGCTCGTGCAGGGCTTTGATCTGCTCTGAGAGCTCCTCCCGTAGGCGGATGGTCTCTTCATCCATCGTGTCCAGGTCGAGGCTGGCTTTTTGCGCCTCCTTGTCTTCAATCAGCCGATCCACCCCGTAGAGAGGTACCCGCCGGTAATCACCGATGATGCGGCCCCGCCCATAGGCGTCCGGCAAGCCGGTGATGATGCCAGAGCGGCGGCAGCGGCGCATCTCCTCCGTGTAGGCGTCGAAGACCCCGTCATTGTGGGTCTTGCGGTATTTGGTAAAGATCTCCTTAACCTTTGGATCCAGCTCGTAGCCGTAGGCCTTGAGGGCCGTCTCTACCAGGCGGATGCCGCCAAAGGGCAGGATGGCCCGCTTCAGGGGCTTGTCTGTCTGCAGACCTACAATTTGCTCCAGCTCCCGGTCGATATAGCCCGGCGGGTGGCTGGTGATGCTGGAAGGAAGGTCGGTGTCGGCATCCAAAACCCCCCGCTCCCGCTCCAGCGCCATCAAATCCTTAACCTTGGCCCACAGCCGTTGGGTGCGCTCGGTGGCCGGCGCCAAAAAGCTTTCATCCCCGGTGTAGGGAGTGTAATTGCGCTGAATAAAATCTCGGACATCGATGCAGCGCTGCCACCGTCCCGGCAGAAAATCTCTCGCAACTGCTTGATCAGATACTTTGCGTTCTGTATTTTTTTCGGCCTTCGATTCTGTAGACAAAGCTACAGAACGCTGCGCGCTCGCTATCATAACAATCCTCCCAACTATGACGCCTGACAACTCCGCCAATAGGCTGACAATAGGGCAAGGCGGCGCCCCAGCAACTGCCAAAAGCTACAACAATCTTTGCAAAAGAGAGGGCCTGGTGACTGACTTGAGGGAGAGCTTTTAGCAACTCTGCTGTTTCTTTTTTTGGATGTTGGCCATACACCTCGCCCACTTCAATTTTAGTCCTTTGCCCTGCGAAGATGTTTTTGTGGGCGCATTTTTAAGCGTGTTTTTAATGTTGTCTTAAGGGTTTGCTGGAAAGGGTTTTGACCTTTTCCCTCGCCAAAGGGCCAGCCTATGCTGGGTTAGGGCGGCCCCGGTTACCTGTTGCCGGGAAAACACCAGAACAGCTGGCGTTCGCGTTAGCCGTGCGCTTTCTATGAACCAGTCCATTCGAATTGTCCAAGGGATCCATCACCTGCACTTCTACCTTTGGGATCTGCCCCGTTGGCGGGAACACTTTTGTCGGGTTTGGGGCTTCCGACTGGAAAGCGAGGCCGGCAACACCCTGGATCTGCGGCAGGGATCCCTGCGCGTGCGCCTGTCTCAGCCGGCACGGGCGGGGGACGAGGTGGATCGCTATTTGCAGCAGCATTCGCCGGGGGTGGTGGATGTGGCTTTGGCGGTGGGGGAGCAGGAGCTACCGGCCTTGGCGGAGCTGTTGCGGGGGCGAGGCGCCCCAGTGGAATGGATCCCGGCAGCAGCGGCGCTCTGCCTCCACACCCCCTACGGGATCCGGCATTCTCTCGTCCCCGGCCCCTCCAACGTCACCCCTGCGGAAGCAGGCCTGTTCTCCCATTGGGATCACGTGGTGTTGAACGTGGAGCAGGGATCCCTGCAGGCGGCAGCCGACTGGTATGGCCAGGTGCTGGGCTGGCGGCATCTGTACCGTTACAGCATCCACACCGACACCTCTGGCCTGGAAAGCGTGGTGGTAGGGGATCCAGAAGCCGGGATCCAATGGGCCATCAACGAACCCACCTGCGCCGCTTCTCAGATTCAGGAGTTTTTGGATGCCCATGGTGGCCCGGGCATTCAGCACGCGGCGCTGCACAGCCCGGATATCGTTGCCAGCCTGCGGCGGTTGCGGCAGGGGGGAGTGGACTTTTTGCAGGTGCCGCCGCAGTACTACACCAGCCTGGAAAGGGAGTTGGGGTTGGCGCTCCGTTCCGCCCTTGGACAGGCCATCTCCTGGCAAGACCTGGTGGAGCAGCAGATCCTTTTGGATGCCACCCTGCCCGCCTCTGATGGCCAGGATCGTCCCCTTCTGCTGCAAACATTTACCCAACCTCTATTTGGCCGGCCCACCTTTTTCTTCGAAGTGATCCAGCGAGTGGGCGGAGCCGCGGGCTTTGGCGAAGCCAATTTTCAAGCCCTGTTCGAGGCCCTGGAGCGGCAACAGCGGCAGCGACAACAGGCGTTGATCCCCTAGCTACAGCCGGCAGGGATCCGGAAAACTTTTCTCGGTTCCCTGGAAGTCTTATCCCACGGGTAAATGGCTAAAAGTTTAGAGCAGTTGGGCAGCGATTGCTTTCAACAGGTGGTTTTGGTCGATGGGCTTGGTTAGATAGGCATTAGAGCCGAGCCGCAGCCCTTCTTCCATGTCTTCTCGGCTGGTTTTCGAGGAGAGAAAGACAAAGGGGATGTGGGCAGTGAACTGATCCCATCTCACGGCATCGAGCACCCCGTAGCCGTTTAGCTTGGGCATGACCACATCGCACAACACCAAATCCGGCAGGAGGGCGCGCACCATCTGTAATCCTTCCTCTCCGTTGCTAGCCGCAACAGTGTCGTACCCAGCTCGTTGCAACACCTTCTGCAAATAGGTGCGGATAGCGGGTTCGTCTTCAATCACCAAGATGCGTTTGGACATGTGGCTTCGCAAACAAGCAAACAAGAGACCCCCCAACTCCTGGGGCTGGCTGTCGGCTTCCCGGAACAATCGAGAGCCGAGTTGATGCGGGAACGAACAGGGAAGCTATGGAGGCAGCATAGAAAAACTCTGAGGAAAAAAACTCCGCCAAATAGCTCATTCTGGTACCCCAACCCTCTGCAAAAATCCTGATGCGGCGCAGAACCCCTTTCCTCATCCGCGGATTTGCGGCTATGGTCATTTCAAATAGCTTCAAATAGCAATGAAACGTTTCTCTACGTCTACCTCTAGCCCCCCTCTCCCTCAGGGAGAGGAGCGGGGGGTGAGGGTCTTATTCCGAGGTGAGTTGTCGCTCCATCAGCCTGGCTAGGGCAGCAGGGGGGGTGGTCTGTCCTTGCAACAACAGATGCACCTCCTGGGTGATAGGCACCCGGATGTTATGCTGGGCGGCAATCTTGACCACGACGGGGGCGGTGTAAACCCCTTCGGCAGTGCCCTCGATTTCGGCCAGAACCTGGGACAAAGGCCTGCCTTGACCCAAGCCGTAGCCTACGCGGTAGTTGCGGCTCAAAGGACTGTGACAGGTGGCCAGCAGATCCCCTAGCCCTGAGAGGCCGTTGAAGGTCTCAGGCCGCGCCCCCAAGTGGGATCCCACCCGGATCATCTCTGCCAGGCCGCGGGTGACCAGGGCAGCCCGAGCATTGGTGCCCAGTTGCAGTGCATCGCACACCCCCACGGCGATGGCGATAACATTTTTCAGGATGCCCCCCAGCTCCACCCCCAAGGGATCGCTGCTGGTGTAGAGGCGAAAGCGTTCCGAAGCCAGGGCATGCTGTACCTGCATAGCTGCCCAGGACTGCCGGCTGGCCACCACCGCCGCTGCCGGCAAGCCCTGACGGATTTCCGCCGCAAGGTTGGGCCCCGAAAGCACCACCAGAGGCTGCTCTGGGAAAGTGGCCCCCCAAATTTGGGCAGGGGTCAGAAGCTGCAACGGATCCAGCCCTTTGGTGGCCGAGACCACAATCGCTTGGGGAGGGATCCCCACCTGGCGCACCGCTTCCACCACAGGGCGCACCCCCGCCATGGAGACTGCCGAGATAAGGATTTGGGATCCCTGGAGCACCTCTTTGAGATCCAGATCCTTGCGCCGATCCCAAAGCTGCACTCGGTGCCCCTGGGCCTGGGCCAGTAGAGCCAGCGTACTTCCCCAGGCTCCCGCCCCTAGAATGGCGATCTTCTGGGGGGATGTTGTGTTAGTTTTCATCCGACCTTTGCAGCCGCCGCTTCTCTCCCAGGATGCCTTTTGCAGACGCCTCCGGAAAACTCCCCGCTAGCAAGAGAGCGACAAAGGTTAGTATGGGTGGATACCAAATCATGGGTTCGGCCTGAGAGCAGACGACATGACAGAAGCAGGGATCCGACGCCTTCCCTCTGAAGTAGCCGCTAAGATGGGGAGCTGGCAGCACGGCTATGCCCTGACCAATGGTATTCAACTGCACTACGTCACCCAGGGGGAAGGGGAGCTGGCGATCTTGTTGCATGGTTTCCCGGAGTTTTGGTATTCCTGGCGGCACCAGATCCCAGTGTTGGCGCAGCGGTTTCGCGTCGTGGCCCCCGATCTACGCGGCTACAATGACTCTGATAAGCCGGATCACGGCTACGACCTAGATACCCTCACGGCGGACGTCCGCGGCCTCCTGGATCACTTTGGGGCTAAGAGGGCGGTAGTGGTGGCCCACGACTGGGGAGGAGCCATTGCCTGGCACTGGGCGCAATTTTTCCCCGACGAGATCCGCAAGCTGGCCGTTCTCAATTCCCCTCACCCGGCTTGCTTTCGGCGGGGGTTCTTGACCAACCTAGATCAGATGCGTCGCAGTTGGTACCTGTTCTTTTTTCAGTTGCCTTGGCTGCCGGAGTGGGTGCTCCAGTGGAACTTGGGCGATTGGGTGCAGCGCATCTTCCAAGAAACCTCGGTGCGCAAGAGTGCCTTCACCCGACATGACCTGAAGATCTACCAAGAGGCTCTCGCCAAACCCAAGGTGCTCACCTCTGCCCTTAACTACTACCGCCACCTGTTTAGCCTGCCCACTCTGCAGAACCTGTTTTTACAGCCTCTGCGGCAGATCCTCGCCCCCACCCTACTCATTTGGGGAGAGGAAGACTTTGCCCTCAGCCGCGAGCTGACCGAGGGAATGGATCCCTTTTTCCCCAACGGCATTCGCAAAGAATACATCCCCGAGTGCGGCCACTGGGCACAGCAGGAGGCGCCGCAAACCGTGAATCGGCTGCTGATGGAGTTCCTCTAGTTAGGTGTCAAGCCTAGGGGATCCCCTTGGGAGAGCTTTACCAGCTTCAGGGGTTCACCCTAGAATAATCCACTGAATTCTAGCGGGGGAAACGGCATGGCCCTGGAGTATCCACCCCATCTGCGCTATGTGGACACCCACGAGTACATCCGCGTTGAGGATGACCTTGCGGTGATTGGGATCACGGCTTATGCCGTCGATCAGCTTGGCGACATCGTTTTCGTCGGCCTGCCGGAGGAAGGAACAGAGATTGAAAAGGGCGAGAGCTTTGGTTCGGTGGAATCCGTTAAGGCCGTGGAGGATCTCTATGCCCCTGTTTCGGGGGAAGTGGTGGCGGTGAACAAAGCAGTGGTGGACAGCCCGGAGAGCATTGCCGACGATCCCTATGGGGATGGCTGGCTGATCAAGGTGCGCATGACCAACCCGGAGGATCTCGACGACACGATGAGCGCCGAGGCCTATGCCAGCTTGGTGGAGGGATCCTGAACCCTACAGCAACACCTCCCGGTTGCCCCCCTGCGTTTTGGCCTGGTAGAGGGCCTGGTCGGCTGCCTCTAGGAAGCTGGGTGCAGAGGTTTCTGCTGGAAGCCGGAGCAAAGAGGCGACACCAATGCTACAGGTGAGGTGAATTCCCCCCTGCAGGGGAAGGGATTCGATGGCCTGCTGTAGGCGCCTGGCCAACTGCAGGATCTGAGAGTCCGGGATCCCGCGCACCAAGAGGGCAAATTCATCGCCCCCTAGGCGGGCCAGCAAGTCCTCGCGGCGAACTTGAGCCTGCAGTTGTTGGGCCACCTGGATCAGGGCTTGATCCCCGGCCAAGTGCCCCCAGCGATCGTTGATGAGCTTGAAGTTGTCTAGATCCAGGTAGAGCAAGTGGAGGGGAAGGCGATGGCGCAGGGCAAAGGGGATTTCCCGCTCGAGGTGTTCTAGGAAAAAACGACGGTTGTGGAGGCTGGTGAGTGGGTCGTAGAGGGCAGCGGCGGCCATCTGGGAAAAGAAAGCCTCCTCCAGCCGGTCATAGTAGGCAAACTGTAGGAGGCTATTGCCCACCTGGATGCGATCCCTATCCGCCAGAACCCGGCAAGTTACCCGTTCCCCGTTGACATAGGTGCCGTTGAGGCTGCCTAGATCCGTGAGGAGATAGCTTTCCCCTTCCTTCCCCAGCTGGCAGTGCTGCCGAGAGATGGTGTAGTCAGAAAGCTGAACGTCGGCTTGGGGGCTGCGCCCCACTACTACTGTCTCCCCTAGGCGGAAAGTCCTGCCCCTGTCAGATCCCTGGAGCACCGTCAAAAAAGCGCCCACCGGTTCCCTCTCTGCTTCCAGCCCGCAGCTTTCTAAGGGCATGAGGGTGGTCGGCTCTTCCGGAGATAGAGGAGAAGTGTCCATGGCCCTAGGGATCCCCTGCTTAGGCTAACATCCCTTCTCCGTATTTGTATCGTAGTATGTAACAACCTTGAGGCCCTCTACTCACCTCTAGAAGTGGCCTGGGAACTCCAGGGGGCATTCTCCTACGCCAGCCCCAGGCGGCGGCGGAAGTAGGGGATGGTTAGCTCCAAGCCGACGGACAAAGGGATCTGCGGCTCCCAGCCCAGCAGGGCACGGGCTTTGCTAATGTCGGGCCGGCGCTGCTTGGGATCGTCGGTTGGCAGGGGGCGGTGGACAATGGGAGAAGAGCTGCCAGTGAGGGCCAAGACCTGCTGGGCCAACTCTAGGATGGTGAACTCCTGCGGGTTGCCCAGGTTTAAGGGGCCGGGGTGGGCACTGTTCATTAGGCGCACCAAGCCCTCGATGAGGTCAGCGATGTAGCAGAAGCTGCGGGTCTGGGATCCATCTCCATAGACGGTGAGGGGATCCCCGCGCAGGGCCTGGACGATGAAGTTGCTGACCACGCGGCCATCGTCTTCCCGCATGGCCGGGCCATAGGTGTTGAAGATGCGGGCAACGCGGATCTCCGTCTGGTATTGCCGCTGCCAATCAAAGGTCAGGGTTTCGGCCAGGCGCTTGGACTCGTCGTAGCAGGCCCGCGGGCCGATGGGGTTGACATGGCCCCAGTAGTCCTCTGGCTGGGGGTGCACCTGGGGATCCCCGTACACCTCCGAGGTGGAAGCCAGGAGGAAGCGGGCCCCGGTTTTTTGAGCCAGCTCCAGCAGGTGGTAGGTGCCCCAGACACCGGTGCGGATGGTGCGGATGGGATCCGCCTGGTAGTGGGGCGGCGAGGCGGGGCAGGCCAGGTGGTAGATTTGCTCGATCCCAGCTTTTTCCAGCTCCGGTGGTAGCGGCTCGGCCACATCGTGCCACAGCAAGGTAAAGGCGGGGTTGTCGCGGTGGGCTTGCACGTTCTCCTCCCGCCCCGTGTAGCCGTTGTCGAGGCAGATAACTGCGTGGCCCTCCTGCAGAAGGCGGCTGACCAGATGGGAGCCAATAAATCCCAGACCACCCGTTACCAGAATCTTCACCAGCCCACTCCAATTAAGGTGATGCCCGCCTGTTGAACGGCCTGCCGATCTAAGCAATTGCGGCCATCAATCAGCAAAGGCCGCCGCATCAGCTCGGCAAGGCGCCGGTAATCCAGCGACAAAAACTCTGGCCACTCCGTCACCAGCACCAGGGCATCGCAATCCTGGGCCAGGCGAAACACATCCGTTTCCACTATCACGTGGGCCAGGCCCTCCCGCATCCCCGAAGCCGAGACAATGGGATCATACGCCTTCACCTTGGCTCCCAGGCGGTGGAGCTGCTCGATCAACGTCAGAGAGGGCGCATCCCGCAGGTCATCGGTGTGGGGCTTAAAGGTGAGGCCCAAAAGGCCAATGGTTTTGCCCTTAAGCACCTTGAGGGCCTGCTGCAGCTTTTCCACCAGGCGCTGCCGCTGCTCGCGGTTGACCTCGACAGTAGCCCGCAACAGCTTGGCCTCATAGCCGTAGTCAGCAGCTGTTTGAATGAGAGCTGACAGATCCTTGGGGAAGCAGCTCCCTCCCCAGCCTATACCGGCGTTGAGGAAGGCGCGGCCAATGCGCTTATCGAGGCCGATCCCTTCGGCCACTTGGGTGATGTCGGCGCCGGTGCGCTCGCAGATGTTGGCGATCTCGTTGATGAAGCTAATCTTGGTGGCCAAGAAGGCGTTGGCGGCATACTTGATCATCTCGGCGGAGGCCAGGTCGGTGACCAGCAAGGGCACGGGATCCCCGCCCAAGCCCTGTTGGCGGCTGAGGATGGGCTCGTAAAGCTGCCGCAGGATCTCGATGGCGCGGGGGCTGTTGGAGCCAATCACGATGCGGTCTGGGTAGAAGGTATCCTGGATGGCGCTGCCCTCCCGCAAAAACTCGGGGTTGCTGACCACGTCGAAGGGCGGCACACAGGGAGACTTGTCCAGGGTGGCCAGGCAGGAGGGGGTGGGATCCCCTCCAGCCAGGGCCATCTGTTGGCTGCTTAGACGTTGCTGGACAGCCTCGGCGGCGCCGTCGAGGATGAGCATACGCACCCAGTCGCCGGAACCAATGGGGACGGTAGACTTGTTGACAATAACCCGGTAGCGGTCGTCCAGGTGCTGGCCGATCTCCCGCGCCACGGCCTCCACGTAGCGCAGATCCGGCTCGCCGCTGGGCAAAGCTGGGGTGCCCACGGCAATAAAAATGACCTCGCTGGCTTTCACCGCCAGGCCCAGGTCGGTGATAAAGTGCAGCCGGCCGGCCTCGGTGCCTCCCCGCACCAGCTCTTCCAGCCCAGGCTCGTAGATGGGCAGGTGGCCCCGCTGCAAGTTTTCGATTTTGACGGGGTTGTTGTCTACACAGATAACGCTATGGCCCAGGTGAGCCAGACAGGCGCCGGTTACCAACCCCACATAGCCAGCTCCCACAACCGCCACGTCCATAGCCCGCTTCCCCCTCGCGTCGATGCTTGGTTCTAAAATACCCCGCCGACCGGGATCCCCTATCCTCAAGGGGAGGAAAGACAGCCTTGAACCCAAGCCGGTGGCAAAATAAAGCAGAACCGGTTTTCTTCTGAGCCTTTGAGCGGTGAGTTTCCCCGATTCTGCTGCCATAGCCGCTCGCCGTCAGCACCAGGTACAGAGGGTGCTCTATGTTACCCTGGGGCTCAATCTTTTGGTGTTTTTGGTCAAGCTGGGTTTGGGCCTGGCGACCGGATCCCTGAGCTTGGTGGCCGATGCCCTGCACAGCTCCGCCGATAGCGCCAGCAACATTCTTGCCCTGCTGGCGGCCCGCTTTTCCTCGCCAGAGCCGGATGAGGAGCACCCCTACGGCCACAGCAAGTTTGAGGCCATCGGTGCCATGGGGATCGCCGCTTTTCTGGGGATGGCCAGCTTTGAGATCCTCAGCACAGCGGTGGGACGGTTTTTCGAGCCCCAGCCGCCGCTGCAGGTCGATGGACTGGCCCTAACCCTGATGGTGGGGGTGCTGGGGATCAACCTCTTCGTGGCCTTCTATGAACGTTCCTGGGGCAAGGCTTTGTCCAGCTCGCTGCTCTTGGCCGATCCCCGCCATACCCTCAGCGATGTTTGGGTAACCCTGACGGTGCTGCTGGGACTGGCCGGGATCCACTACTGGGGGATCCCCTGGCTGGATCAGGTGCTGGCGGTGCCTGTGGGGCTGCTGGTGTTCTGGAGCGGCTGGGAAGTGTTACAAGAGAATATCCCTTTCCTCACCGACCGGGTGGCTATTCCGCCTAAGACCTTGCGGGAGTTGGTTCTCAGCCTGCCCGGCATCCTCGACTGCCACGACATTGCCTCCCGCGGCATCCCAGGGCAGATGATCTTTATCGAAATGCACATGGTGGTGGAGCCGCTGGACGTGGAGTCGGCCCACCGCATCACCGAAGCGGTGGAGCAACTGCTGCAGGAGCGCTACGGGCCGGTGCGGGTCACCATCCACATAGAGCCCTACTCCCACATTGAGGGATCCCAACCCTAGGAATGTTTCCGAAAGAACAAACGGTATCGCTTCGCCAACTGCCAAATCCTGCAAAGGCCATTCTTTGCCCTGGTTCCTAAGAAATAGAAAAACCCCGAGGCAGCAAATGGAGCTGCGCCTGATTATCGGGTGGGCAGCGAAAACAACGGCTAAATCGCTCCAGGAATCGACCTGCCGGCTGTGGGAAGTCTGGAAAAGCGAGGTCTGGATCCCCGGCAGCTACCCCTGCCCAAAAGTGGCGCAATTGTGGGGCCAAGGCTTGGGCCTGCTCCAGGGGCAAATGCAGCGGCGCAGAGGTTAAAAACTTAACCACCACCGGTTCGCTGCGCTGACCCATCCACTCCCGCGAGAACGCCTGCAAATCGGGCCAACCGGGCAGGGATCCCACCCGGTAGCTTTGGATGTGGACATGGATCCCGGTCTCGCGATCCAGTCGGATCTCGACAAGGCGGTAGGGATGGGGAAAACTGACCAAAGAGCCGGTGGTAATGTCGTAAACCCCCCCTCGCCGGGCGATGTGCTGAATGTGCAAATGTCCGGTGAACACCAGTTGCACCCCGTAAGCTTGCAGCAGCCGCCGCAATTGAGAGGCATTCTCCAGCATGTAGCGACGGCCCCAGGGGTGGAGGGACTGCCCGCGCAGATGCTCGACCACGTTGTGGTGCACCATCAGCAGCACCAGCTCCTCTTCGGCTGCTGCCAATTCCTTTTCCAGCCAGGTCAGTTGTTCCGAAGTTAGACACCCCACCAACTGGCCCTGAGCATCAAAGTGGTTGGAATTGAGGCCGATCAAACGGATCCCTGGCTGCAACAGGCGGCTGTAATCCAAAGACCGCCCGTCCTCATAGCCAAAAGCTTGGTAGTAGCGGGGAAACTCTGGCAATGCCTCAAGCTGGGGCACATCGTGATTGCCGGGCACCACAAAAGCTGGGAAAGGTAAACGGGCCAGACGCTCCGCCAACCAGGCGTGGTTTTCTGGCTCTCCATGCTGGGTCAGATCCCCCGGCAGCAGCAAAAAATCCAAGGGCAACTGCACCAGGTGTTGCAAAACCTGCTCCAGAGCCGGGATGCTCACCTCCACCAAATGAAACCGGTTGGGATGATCCCAAAGGGTGGAAGGAACAGTGATGTGGGGATCGCTGATCACAGCAAAGCGAATTTGCACAGGTCATCCCGCCTCTGGCCGTCTACAGCTATGATAGCCAAGCCCTTCACACCCTCTTCACAGGCTTCTCCTTGGGATGGGGGGCCAACCCCTAAAGCTGTGTTAAGATTTTGCGTAATTTCAGGGGAGCTGGCGCCTTTCAGCTAGAAACCGCAGGAGCCCCGCCCTGTACCCCCGTATACGGGGGGAGGGGGGCCGGTCAGGGTCGGGAGGAATGCGGACGACGAATAACTGTGACATGGCCCAAGTCCTGACTATCTCTTGCAAGCTCAAGGTATCTGCTTCGCAAGCTGTGAAGCTAGAGGCAACCTTGTCCGCTTTTGCACAAGCACTCCTCGCGCCAGCGGGCCGGAGGCCTTACTGGGTCAACCAAAACACGCCAGAGAAGGTGGTCAACGCCGTCAAGCTCCAATCTCTCTGCTACCGTGCAATTCGTACCCACTTTGGGCTATCCAGCAATAAGGACTCCGTCCCGCTAGCGCGAGTGGCACAACAGGTATGCAGAAGGCTAGCCGCTGCACGTAAGAGTGCCCAACAGAAAAACCGTCCAGTCAAAGCGTTCAAGTCTGGCTTTGTTACCTACGATGCCCGCATCTTCTCTTTCCGCGAGAAG
>NZ_JANSIR010000010.1:33003-33656 GCF_047462155.1 Synechococcus sp. OH2 | reverse complement strand
CAAACGCCAAGACGGTTCCTACTACATCCAGATTGGCGTGGAGTCTGAGGTACCGGAGCCACAAGACACCACCAAGGCAATCGGCATGGATTTGGGTAGGAGAGATATTGCCCAGACCTCTGAGGGGGATCACTGGAATGGACAGCGGTTGAACCGGGTCAGAGACCACTACTCCCGGTTGAGGGCGGCTCTGCAACGCAAGGCCAGTATGGGCACACGCAGTTCTCGGCGCAGGTGTCGGCAACTGCTGCAACGGCTGTCTGGTCGGGAGAGGCGCTTTCAAACCTGGGTCAATCACCGCATCGCCACTCGCGTCAGCGGGACGGAGTCCTTAGCGATTGTTTCTAGGGCCCAGGCGACCCACCGTTTTATTGCCTTGGAAGACTTGACTGGGATTAGGGAGCGTACCAACCAACAGCCGCGCAGCAAGACGGAGCGGCGGCGGGCGAACAGTTGGGCGTTCTCCCAGTTGAGACAGTTTCTAGAGTACAAGGCCGCCAGAGCAGGGGTGAAGGTGGTGGTGGTGCTGCCTGGCTACAGCTCGCAGACCTGCCACCGGTGTTTGTGGCTTGGGCAGCGGGAAGGGAAGCATTTTCGTTGTGTCAACCCCGCCTGTGGCTGGGAAGGGGATGCAGATTTTAACAGTGCCAACG
>NZ_JANSIR010000010.1:32876-32993 GCF_047462155.1 Synechococcus sp. OH2 | reverse complement strand
CGCAGACCTGCCACCGGTGTTTGTGGCTTGGGCAGCGGGAAGGGAAGCGTTTTCGCTGTGTCAACCCGGCTTGTGGCTGGGAAGGGGATGCAGATTTGAACGGTGCCAACGTCATTA
>NZ_JANSIR010000010.1:16830-32866 GCF_047462155.1 Synechococcus sp. OH2 | reverse complement strand
CGCCACTCGCGTCAGCGGGACGGAGTCCTTAGCGATTGTTGCTAGGGCACTGGCCACCCACCGTTTTATTGCCTTGGAGGACTTGACTGGAATTAGAGAACGTACCAATCAACAGTCGCGTAGTAAAGTCGAGCGGCGGCAGGCCAATAGTTGGGTGTTTTACCCGTTGCGGCAGTTTGTGCACTACAAGGCCGCCAGAGCAGGGATCCGGGTTGTGGTGGTGCCGCCTGCCTACAGCTCGCAGACCTGCCACCGCTGTTTGTGGCTTGGGCAACGGGAAGGGGATGCAGATTTGAACGGTGCCAACATGATTGCCCTTTTGGGGGTCGCTGTAAACCGGCCTAGAGGCCCGTGGTTGGCTTGCCAACTACAGGGCTACAGAAAACCCGCTCCGTACCGCTTAGCGGTCGGAGCCGGGTAGTTTACGTCTGCCGCGACAAGAGTCTACCTCTCCTAGCGGGCGCTCTCGTTTTTGGGGCTGACAGCGTTGAGAGCTAGCATCATCCACTCGGAAAATTCATCGCGGCGGAAAACCTGAGGGCAAGAGCGCGGGCCAAAACGCAGCAGGCTGGGCATGCCGTACTCCTTGAGGCGGTTCTGCAGCCAGGTGCCAACGCCAGTTTTGCCATCATTGGGCATTTCGGTTTGGAAGTCGCTGTACATCAGCAACAACTGGCTGCGAGATTGGAGCACAGCATTCTCTTGGATCAACTTCGGCAGAGAGAGGCTGGCGGCTGAGTTAGCTCCTTTAATACCTTTGGCCGATTCACGGCGACGGCTGCGGGAGCGGGAGTTAGCACTTTCGCGGTTCTTACGGGCTTTCGGTTCAATGGTCATAGAATCTCCTAGACGACTGAGTGGTTCCGCAAAAGGGGTAAAAGCCGGAACTCGCAGGCTGGGGACAGAGCCCGCCGAGGAAGGTAGCTCGATGAGTAGTCCAATGCTGGGCAACCGCTGAGAAGAGGGACACACGCTCTCAGTTAAGCAAAGGGAGAACTCCGCCAGCTTGCCACAAAAGCTCGAGGTTCCTTGCCTGCGGCAGCAATCTACAGCGCGTCGAGTTCCTGGCCGTCCATCCGAGACTTGTCTTCGTCTTCCCTGCCGGAGGTTAGTTTGGTTACCACAGATCCGCAGGGTAAAGGATCCCAGATGCTACCTTTTATATTGGCCTAAAACTGAACAGATGGACACTCTCTGGTCGAGAACAAATTTAGGTCTGAAGGTTTTGTCGCCCGTTGCGGATCACCCGCAGCGACTCCAACAGCCGCAACTCTAGGTCTTGCAAAACCTGATCCACGTAACGATGGGCCTCCCGCTGGAGACGCTCCGACTCCTGGAGCGTCTGTCGCCGCACCTCCTCGCTCTGTTGGTAGGTTTGCCGCAGCAACTGTTCTGCCTGCGCTTGAGCCTGGCGTACGATGGTCGATTCGCTAACGAGCTGCTCGGCGCGGCGCTGGGCCATGGCCACGATCTCCTGGGCGTAGCGATGGGCCTCGGCCAAAATTTGATCCCGCTGGCGCAGCACCTCCTCGGCTTCCTCCAAGGCCGTGGGCAGGTTGAGGCGGATGAAGTCCAACTGCTCCAGGATGCTCTCTTCGTCGATAAGGGTGCGAGACCAGAACAGACGAGGACTGCTGAGAATGGCTGCCTCCAGTTGATCCAAAGCTTCCTGGACGCGCATCAGCGCCAGGGTCTGTTCCCCAGGCAGGTCACCGGCGCGATTGGGGGCATCGGGGGGCAATTCTCGCATCAGGCCAGAGGGTGGGTGGCTGTGCTGAGCTGAGCAGGCAGGATAACGCCTACCATATCAGGTTCTCGCCGTCTTGAGCCTGGGCGGCTTCCCCCTGGTTCCCAGCCCTCTTCAGCCGGGGGACAGAGACCAACATCTGTGGCAGACTGAGGGGAAGTTGTTGGATTGCGATCTGCCCATGCCACAGCCGCAGACTCCCCGTCGACTGGAAGACCAATTTGTGGAGAATGTCTCCCGCTACCCTACCTATTTCATTACCGTCTTGCTGGGGGGGATCTGGGCCGGCTTACAGCCTTTTGTTAAGCTGTACCGCAAAAGCCCGACGTCGGCAGCCCTGGTTGTGCTGGGATCCCTGGCTCTACTGTTGTTTATTTACTTCACGCTGCGGGGGATGACGGGGAACACTTTCTTGCCGGAATGGATGTTGCGCTGGGGCCATTGGGGATGAGCGAAGCTGTCCAGTGGACACCGGAGGCAGGGGTGCGCCTCAAGAAAATTCCCTTTTTTGTCCGCCCAGCCGCCCCTGAGAAGAAAGTGCTCTGCACTGCTCATGGGAACGAGAAGTTTGAGAAATCCGCGATCCAAGAGATCAGGGCGGCGGTTTATGAGCAGGCGAGGCAAAAATTTGGCTCCTGAGGGATCCCCCTTCCTGGCCGTAGCAGAGAGATTGGGTTTGTCGCTAGCTTGGTAGAGGCGTTCTCCTCTGTTTTTTGCAACTCATGGCAGATTGGATCCTGTTGGCACTGGTGGGTTCGACAACCTACCTGCTGCTGCAAAAAAGTGTGGCCCGCCTCTCCAAGGTGCCCTGGCGGATCCTGTGGCTGGTGATGATGATGCCCCCTTTGATCTGGGTGCTGGGGCGTCAGGTGTTTCAGTACGAAATGCCCCCCTTGCTCATGTTGGGGCTATTTCTGGCCTCCTATTTTACCAGCATGACTTTGGTGCGCCGGGGGCGCCTCCGACCCCCCACGGCGGGCTCTCAACCTGGGGCGGAAAACACCTCGCCGGTTGTGGGATCGGATCGCGAGTCTTTGCCGGAAGCAGAGGAAGAAGAGGAGGACAGTGCTGCAGATCCAGTCTCGGCGGCTATTGCCCACACCCCCATCTCGGAGGTGCCGCGGGAAAAGCTCAACCACTGCTTCCCCTGGAATGTTTTTTATTTGCAAAGCGTAGAATACCGTCCCCAGGCGATTATCTGCCGGGGCAATTTGCGGGCGGATCCCACGGAAGCCTATGAGCGGGTGCAGCGCAATGTCGAAAACACTTTCGGCAAACGCTTCTTGGTGGTGCTTCAGGAGGGGTTTGCCGGCAAGCCTTTTTTTGCCCTGGTGCCCAACCCAGCGGCGCGGCGCTCCCTAACCCGTCAGGAAGAATGGCCTCTGCTGGCGCTGGGGCTACTGCTGTTTACCTTTTGGACAACTCTAACTGCCGGCGCCCAGGCTTTTGGGGTCAGTCCTGATCGGTTGCTGCATCTGCCCTCGCTGCTACAAGGGCTGCCCTATGCAGTGGGGATCCTGGCCATTCTGGGATCCCATGAGGGCATCCGCTACTGGGTGGCCCGCCGCCACGGCATCAAAACCTCGCTCCCCTACTTCATTCCGGTGCCTTTTGTTTTGGGAACTTTTGGGGCCTTCATTGAGCTGAAAGAACCGGTGCCCAACCGCAAGGTGCTGTTTGACATTGCCGTTGCCGGGCCGCTGGCAGGCAGCCTCGTTGCTTTGGCAATGTTGCTCCTGGGGCTAGTCTTTTCGACGCCTGCGGAGCCTCCGCCAGTGCCAGAGGGGCAGCCGACCCCGATTAGCTTCCATCGCATCGATCCACGCCTATCGGTGCTGCTGGCAATCCTGGCGCGTATGGTGCTGGGGGATCAATTGCAGCCGGGCCAGGTGATCGATCTGCACCCCTTAGCCTTTGCCGGCTGGCTGGGTCTGGTGGTGGTTGCCTTTAACCTGGTGCCGGTGGGCCAACTGGATGGGGGCCATCTTGTCCACGCTGTCTATGGCCAGCAGATGGGGGCCAATGTGGGGCGAGTAACTCGCTGGCTGGTGCTGCTGCTGGCCTTGACGGTGCAGCCCTGGCTGTTATTGTGGGCGCTGCTGCTGTTTGTCATCTCCAGTGCCGACGAGCCGGCCCTCAACGACGTCACTGAGCTGGATGAGGGGCGGGAGCTGCTGGGGCTGGGGATGCTGACGTTGCTGGTGTTGATCCTGCTGCCGGTGCCACCCTTTTTGCAAACTTGGTTGGGCTTGGCCTAGTTCGGGGTAGGATCCAAACCACGCCTAACCAGCTCAGCCCTAGCCATGCCAGCAGGTTTAATTGTCCAGAAGTACGGCGGCACCTCCGTCGGCTCCATCGAGCGCATCCAAGCCGTGGCCCAGCGGGTGGCCCACACGGTGGATCAGGGCCAGCGGGTGGTGGTGGTGGTCTCAGCGATGGGAGAGGAAACAGACCGCCTGGTGGAACTGGGGGAACGGATCCTCCAGGGATCCCCGACCACGCCGGCCCAGTGGCGGGAGTGGGACATGCTCCTTTCCACGGGCGAGCAGGTAAGCATTGCCCTGCTGGCCCTGGCGCTGCAGCGCTTGGGCTATCCTGCCCTCTCCCTGACGGCGGCCCAGGTAGGGATTGTTACCACCCGGGATCACGGGCGGGCCCGCATCCTGCACATCCACACCGACCGCCTCTGGCAGCACTTGGAGCGGGGAGAGGTGGTGGTGGTGGCCGGCTTTCAGGGCATCACCAGCCCGGCGGAGCTGGAAATTACCACCCTGGGGCGGGGGGGATCCGACACTACGGCGGTGGCTTTGGCGGTGGCTCTGGGAGCAGAGCTGTGTGAGATCTACACCGATGTGCCAGGGATCTTTACCACCGACCCGCGCAAGGTACCCGAGGCCAGGCTGTTGCCAGAGATTACTGCTGACGAGATGCTGGAGCTGGCCAGCCTGGGAGCGCAGGTGCTCCACCCCCGCTCGGTGGAGATTGCCCGCAACTACGGCGTCAAGCTGCGGGTGCGCTCCAGCCTGGAGCCGCTGCAAGCAGGATCCGAGGGCACCCTCATTCTTTCTCCTCCTCCCCGTCCTCGCCCCGCCGATAGCAGCATTGAGCTGGGCCGGGCAGTGGATACGGTGGAGCTGGATCGGGATCAGGCCAAGGTGGTGCTGGTGGGAGTGCCGGATCGTCCGGGCATTGCCGCCCAACTGTTCCAGGAAATTGCGGCAGCCGGGATCAACGTCGATTTAATCCTGCAGTCGCTCCACCTCAGTGCAGCCGAGGGATCCCCTACCAACGACATTGCCTTTACCGTCAGCCGGGCGCAGGCAGCCCAGGCGGCAGCCGTGGCGCGGCAGGTGGGCCAGGAGCTGGGGTGTAGGGAAGTCCTCGTCGAGGAGGCGGTGGCCAAGGTCAGCATTGCCGGGGTGGGGATGATGGGTCGCCCGGGCATTGCCGCCGAGATGTTTCGAGTGCTGGCGGAAGCCGGGATCAATCTCCAGATGATCTCCATGTCGGAGATCAAGGTAAGCTGTGTGGTGGCTGCCGAGCGGGCTGGGGAGGCCGCCCTGGCGCTGGGGGAGGCGTTTCAGGTGATTCCCCATTTGCATCGGGTCACGGCAGCCCCTGGCCGGGATCCCCTCCCCAGCGACCACCCGGTGCGGGGCGTTGCCCTGGATCTGAAGCAGTCGCGGCTGGGCATCCGCAAGGTGCCGGATCGTCCGGGGACGGCTGCCCATCTGTTCGGACGCCTGGCTGAGGCCGGGATTATCGTGGACACCATCATCCAAAGCCAGCGGGGCTACCACAACGGCATCCCCAGTAACGACATCGCCTTTACGGTGCCTCAGGATCAGGCCAGGGCGGCTGAGGCCGTGTGCCGGCAGGTGGCCGAGGAACTGCAGGCGGCGGGGGTCGAAGCCGACCACGACATCGCTAAGGTGAGCATCGTCGGTGCCGGGATGGAAATTTATCCCGGCGTGGCGGCGCACTTTTTTGCTGCCTTGGCCGACGCCGGGATCAACATCGAGATGATCGCCACCTCGGAGATCAAGGTAAGCTGCGTGGTGCGACAGGAGCAGGGAATCCACGCTCTGCAAGCTGCCCACCGCGCCTTTGAACTCGACCGAGCCTAGTCGGCTTTGGCTGCCAACAGCAGGGGGAAGTTGTGGGCGTTGGGGGCGTGCATGGCCTGGATCCCCAGGTTGGCGCGGTTGACCAGGTCGGCGTAGGTGGGGATGAACCGGCCCTGGCCGTCCAGGATGGACTGGTTGAAGTTAAAGCCGTTGAGGTTAAAGGCCATCATCCCAATGCCAATGGCTGCCGCCCAAATCCCTACGGTCGGCAGGGCCGCCATCCAGAAGTGAACGGAGCGGCTGTTGCGCCAGCCAAGGCCGGGGATCCCCAGCCGCCCCAAAAAGGCATAGTGGCCGGCCAGGAAGTTGTAGGTGACTTCTTCTTGGCCGAAGCGGTAGCCGGCATTGGCCGACTCCTCTTCCGAAGTCTCCCGGATCAGGCTAGACATCACTAGGGAGCCGTGTAGAGACGCCAGCAGGGCGCCGCCAAACACCCCGGCTACCCCCAGCCAACTGGTGGGGTGCATCAAGATGTTGTGTTCCGCCTGGAAGGCCAGCATGAAGTGGAAGGTGCCGGCAATCCCCAGCGGCAGCCCTTCCGAGAAGCTGCCCTGGCCAATGGGGTAGACCAAGAGCACCGCTGTAGCGGCAGCCGCCGGCGCAGAAAAGGCCACCGCAATCCAGGGGCGCATGCCCAGCCGGTAGCTCAACTCCCACTGCCGGCCAAGGTAGCACCACACCCCAAGGAGAAAGTGGAGCACGATGAGCTGGTAGGGGCCGCCGTTGTAGAGCCACTCATCCAAAGAGGCGGCTTCCCAGATGGGGTAAAAGTGCAGGGCAATGGCGGCTGAGGTGGGCACCACCGCTGCAGAAATGAGGTTGTTGCCCCCCAACAAAGAGCCAATCACCGGCTCGCGGATCCCGTCCATATCCACCGGCGGCGCGGCAATGAAGGCAATTACAAAACAAAAGGCTGCCGCCAACAACGTTGGGATCATCAATACACCAAACCAGCCAATGTAAAGCCGGTTTTCGGTGCTGGTAATCCACTGACAAAAACTTTCCCAACTCCACAGCCGCCGCGCAGCAGCGGAGCGACGAATGACCGTACTCATAGGCCAACTCCTAGAAAATTTCAGCAAAGCCATCTCCCCCCTGCCTTTGCCGAACCGATCTCAGGAGCCCCTTCGACAAGGCCTAGGGGAGCTTTCTTCCAAACTAGACAGTTTTCGGGATGCCGACAGGGATCTCTAACGTGTGCAGCCAGAATGTGAAACAAGTTGATGTATCGATACAAATAGGCAAATCAGTGTTGCAATTTTGATGCCTTGGTCTCGGCTTTTCCTGGGCAGCCAAGGCCACTTTCTCTAGCCGAGAACTTCAGAATTTCTTAAGGTGAAGGTTTTAAGAATTTCTTCAGAAAGGTAACCCAAGAAGACTGAGATCTATCGTCCAATTTCGGCGTGAAACTCCTGCAGGGACTTCACCTGCAAGGATCCCGACTGCAGCGCCCGGATGGCGGCGGCAGTGGCTTTGGCCCCGGCCAGGGTAGTAACCAAGGGGATCTTGTAGGCCAAGGCAGTGCGCCGGATCTTCCGCCCATCCTGTTGAGCTTCGCTGCCGGAAGGGGTATTGACAATAAGCTGAATCTGGTGATTTTTGATGGCGTCGATGACGTGGGGCCGGCCCTCGTGCAGCTTGAGCACCTTCTCGACAGGGATTCCGTGCTCGGCCAGAACTTTTTGCGTGCCGGCAGTGGCCAGCAGACGAAAGCCCAGCTTGACAAACTCTTGGGCCACCGGGATCACGGCCTGCTTGTCGCGATCGTTAACGCTGATGAACACCGTGCCCCCTAGGGGCAGGTTTTGGCCGGCAGCCAGTTGCGCCTTGGCAAAGGCACGGCCAAAGTCGGTGTCAATCCCCATCACCTCACCGGTAGAGCGCATCTCCGGCCCCAGCAGCGTGTCGGTACCAGGAAACTTGTGAAACGGCAGCACCGCCTCCTTGACAGCCACGTAGGGTGGGATCACCTCCTGGGTAAAGCCCAGCTCCGCCAGGGTTTTGCCGCTCATCACCTGGGCGGCATAATCGGCCAGGGGATGGCCAATGGCCTTGCTGACGAACGGCACGGTGCGGGAAGCGCGCGGGTTGGCTTCCAGGACGTAGACCTGCTCCTTCTGGACGGCGTATTGCACGTTAATAAGCCCCACCACCTTGAGAGCTTGGGCCAGCTTCACCGTCCAGTCGCGAATCACCTGCAGCACCTCGGGGCTGAGGGTGCGGCTGGGCAAGACGCAGGCGGAATCCCCCGAGTGGATCCCGGCCTGCTCGATGTGCTCTAGGATCCCGCCAATGGTTACAGCCCCGGTGCGGTCGGCAATGGCATCTACGTCCACCTCGACCGCGTCCTCCAAAAACTGATCCACCAGCACGGGACGGTCGGGATCCACCGCCACCGCCAGTTGCATGTAGCGCTGCAGGTCTTGATCCGAATAGACAATCTCCATGGCCCGTCCCCCCAGCACATAGCTGGGCCGCACCACCACCGGGTAGCCGATGCGGCGGGCAATTTCCAGGCTTTCTTCCACGCTGCGGGCAATGCCGTTGGCCGGTTGGCGAATATCCAGCTCCCGCAAGATGCGCTCGAAGCGCCCGCGATCCTCGGCTATGTCGATGGAGTCGGGGGAAGTGCCCCAGATGGGTGCCTGGGCTGCTGCCAGCCCCTGGGCCAGTTTCAGGGGGGTTTGGCCGCCAAACTGCACGATCAGGCCCACCGGCTGCTCAGCTTCGACCAGGTTCATCACCTCTTCGTGAGTGAGGGGCTCAAAGTAGAGGCGATCGGCGGTGTCATAGTCGGTGGAAACCGTCTCGGGGTTGGAGTTGACCATGATGGTCTCATATCCGAGGCGGCTGAGGGCAAAGGCAGCATGGCAGCAGCAGTAGTCGAACTCGATCCCTTGGCCGATGCGGTTGGGGCCGCCCCCCAGGATCATCACCTTCGGCTTGGCGGTGGGGAAGGTCTCGGATTCGCTCTCGTAGGTGGAGTACTGGTAGGGGGTGGTCGCCTCGAACTCGGCAGCGCAGGTGTCCACCGTCTTGTAGGTGGGGATCACCCCCAGTTGCTTACGGCGATCCCGCACCTGAGCTTCGCTGGAGCCGGTCAGGTGGGCAATTTGTCGGTCGCTGAAGCCCATTTGCTTGAGGTGCCGCAGATCCTCAGCACTCAGGGATCCCAGTTCTCGCCCCTTGAGGGCTTGCTCCACTTCCACCAGCTCCTGCAGCTTGTCGATAAACCAGGGATCAATGTGGGTAAGCTGGGCAATTTCCTGGGCCGAAAAACCCATGAGCAGGGCGGTGCGGATGGTCAAGAGGCGAAAAGGGTTGGGGGTGCGCAGGTTGGCCCGCACCTCCTCTGGGGTGGGGAAGACTTCCGGCCGGTCGCTGCCAAAGCCGGGGCGGTCGATCTCCAGGGATCGCAGCGCCTTCTGGAGGGATTCCTGGAAGGTGCGGCCAATGGCCATCGCCTCCCCCACCGACTTCATCTGGGTGGTCAAGACCGGCTCTGAACCGGGGAACTTCTCAAAGGCAAAGCGAGGGATCTTGGTGACCACGTAGTCGAGGGTAGGCTCGAAGCTGGCTGGAGTTTTGCGGGTGATGTCGTTGGGGAGCTCCGGCAGCGTGTAGCCCACGGCCAGCTTGGCGGCAATCTTGGCAATGGGGAAGCCGGTGGCCTTGCTGGCCAAAGCAGAAGAGCGGGAAACCCGCGGGTTCATCTCAATCACCCGCACTTCACCGTTGGCGGGGTTGACGGCAAACTGCACGTTGGATCCCCCCGTTTCCACCCCGATCTCGCGCATGATGGCGATGGCATAGTCCCGCAGCCGCTGGTACTCCTTGTCGGTAAGGGTCTGGGCCGGGGCCACGGTGATGGAGTCGCCGGTGTGTACCCCCATGGGGTCGATGTTTTCAATCGAGCAGATGATCACCACGTTGTCCGCCAGATCCCGCATCACCTCCAGCTCAAACTCCTTCCAGCCAATCACCGACTCCTCCACCAGGATCTGGGAGACCGGGCTGGCCTCGAGGCCGGCGGCGCAGATCTCTTCAAATTCTTCTTGGTTGTAGGCCACGCCGCCGCCCGTGCCCCCTAGGGTATAGGCGGGGCGGATGATGAGGGGATAGCCGATCTCGTGGGCGATTTGCTTGGCTTCGGCCAGGCTGCGGGCCAACCCTGAGCGGGGCACGGCCAGGCCAAGCCGCTGCATTGCCTGCTTAAAGAGCTCCCGATCCTCCGCTTTTTCAATGGCCTCCCGCTTGGCCCCAATTAGCTCCACCCCGTACTGGTCTAGGATCCCGCGCCGGGCCAGCTCCACCGCTACATTTAAGGCCGTCTGACCCCCCATGGTGGGGAGCAGGGCATCGGGGCGCTCCCGCTCGATGATCTGGGCCACGAAGTCCGCCGTCACCGGCTCGATGTAGACGCGATCCGCCATACTGGGATCCGTCATGATGGTGGCCGGGTTGGAGTTGACCAGGATTACCTCGTAGCCCTCCTCTCTCAGGGCTTTGCAGGCTTGGGTGCCGGAGTAGTCGAACTCGCAGGCTTGGCCAATGACGATCGGCCCCGCTCCAATGAGCAAGATTTTGTGGATATCGGTGCGGCGTGGCATAGGGATCCCAGAGGTGGCAGGGTCAGCCTTCTATTGTAGAGGTCGCCTGAGGTCAAGTTGCTCGTCGGGCGGGGAAACTTGCACGTTGATGCTGTCATCGCTATCTTCGCGGCAAAGCCATCCATGAAGCCATTGATTGAGGAGGTTGGATTTAGTACTCAACTTTCTGGACATTTACGGGCATAGCAGTACAACGGCATTGCTAATTTCAGGAGAAAAGTTATCCAGCGGTATGTCTGTCTTAAGGAAGCAACGAAAATCTTGAGAGTCCACGAAAACACTTAGCGATAGTGGGAAGCAGAAGGTAAAATTAGAGCCATCAAAATGCCATCTGGGCAAAGGCAATATGACATCAGTACTTAGGTGCTCTAGGGTTCTTCCTTAGGGCTTTGAGGGATTCCTCCCTTTCTGTCAGCAATGATGGAATTGCAATCGTTGCATCGTCCGGATCATATCCGTATTGTGCAGCGTAAATGAATCAGACGCTCCATGACCACTCTAATTGTTCTCTAATTGTTCGCAACGTTGATGAGGCCATTGTCAAAACCCTTAAAGAAAGGGAGAGGCGTCACGGCGCGAGCGCAGAAGCCGAACATCGCAAAATCCTGGAGCAAGTCTTACTCCAACTTGCAAAAAAAGTCCTTTGCCAAGTGCTCAGATCGATCCCAAACGTTGGTGAAGATTCGGACTTCGAGCGGCTACAAGAAGATAACACCACCTACAATTATTTGCTTGACACGAAGGTTATCAACCCCTTCAAGCCCTCATAACAAGCCGCGGTAGCGAATAAAAATTAAAATCGCCGCCCAGGATCCCAGCGCCACCTTGATGGCCACCAAAATGTTGAGAATTGGGATCCAGCCGCCGCTGAAAAGGGATCCCAGCTCGCCCCTGGGCAATTCCCAACCGGCAAGGGCCAGCATCGCCGCTGCAATAAAAGCCACCACTGAGAGCTTTTCCCAAGTGGCAGCTCGCCATCGCTGGTAAACCGACTCCATCCAGGCAGAAGAAGCAGTAATGGCAACTAGACCGATAGCCGTTCCCCCTGCCACACCGGCAGCGAAGCCTCCCCCCGGCGTCAGGTGTCCTCGAATTGCCAGCTCCACTGCAATCAGGGCAGAAATGGTGGCCCCCACCCGCGCCAACACAATTGAGGGAATATCGGTAAACTGAGCTACATTGGCCGTCGGTCGCTCATCCGCCAGCAGGTATTGGGCACCCAAAATTGCCGTAGAAAACACAACTACTTCGAAAACCGTGTCGTAAAGGCGGTTGCGCAAGATCAGGCCCGTCACCGTATTGGGCACACCGCTTTCTCTGGCTAGAGTCGATACAGGCTCAACCGCAGGCAAAACAGCTCCCGCATCGGCGACCATGAGCTGCACCGCCGCCAACAGCACTGCCATGCCATACAGCCATCTCATGGGGCAAGAACCTCGGAGGACAGAGTTTGCTGGGCCAAAATCTCTTGCAGGCGAGGCACCCGGGTGAGCAGGCGATACTCCTCTGTTTCACTGCCAGCCTCAAGGGCCATGGTGTGTATCTCTCGGTTGCGAAGGGCTGCCGCTAAGGCCTCCACACTCTCATAGGCAGCCAATTCCAAACGCATATGGAGCGGCTGCAGACCCCGACGAATTTGCTGGAGCAGACGCTGGGCCGCCTCCGTCTTGGCCTCTAGCAGCGGGCTACCTTCCAAAACGCCCAGGCGCATGCTCAGGGAGGAGCGGACAGCAATAGCGTAGAGAGTAATGGAAAGCATGGTGCCCACCAGGGCTTCCGTCAAGGCCACATCCGCTGCCCCAAAGAGGGCATAGATCAAAGCGGCAATAGCCCCCAAAATGCCTCGCATCACTAGGGCGTGATAGGGGTTGGTCTGGGTCACGACCAAGGCAGCCGTCAAGGGCAACAGCAGAGCGATCACCAGCAACAAAGTCTCTTCCATCCTGTCCTCCTATAGGGACTTGCGCTGCGAGCAAAACGCCAGCACATAGCCCAAGATGGTGTTCCAAATGGCCAAGGAAATCAGCGCCAACACCAGCAGAGGCCACTCCCTGGGGATCCGCAGCAACAGCCCCAGCATGATGCTCATGGATCCCAGGGTGTCGGACACCGAAAGGCCGTGCAGCTTAAACAAAATGGAGCGATCTCCAAGGAGCGGTGCCGTTCCCCACAGCCAAAACAGCACCCCGATCCCAAATAGGAGATAGCTGAGAGCTTCCACCAAAACTTCCATATTCCTCCCGACCCAGTTAAAGCATTTCTAGGCGCTTGAGCACGTGGGCCAGCAGCATCAGGGCTGCATTGCCCACCGACAAAATCAAGACCCCCACAATCCCGATCATCCAGTCATCTCGCACCACAGATACCACCAAAACCAGGATGGCCGTCTTGGTGGATAAGCTGGCAAAAGCCAGCATCGTCTGCCAAATATCCTCCTTTAGCCAGGCGGCATACAGCGGCAGGCATAGGGTCAGGATCAGCAGAAACAGCAGTAGGTTCACGCCTCCTCCCGCGGCTTGAGCAGATGCACCTCGTAGGTGCCTTGGGCATCGCAATTGAGCACAATGGTTTTGGGCGTAAAAGTAATCAAAAAGATATCGAGAAACACCAGTCCCGCTGAACGATTGGGGAGAGTTTGTTTGTATACAACTTCCTCTACGGTGTGGGGCCTGAGGATCATCTCAAAGGCCTCCCAGTAAGCTTTCGGAACGGCGAAAACAATCTCCTTGAGCACCCGCCCCCAATCCCGCCACCGCACCGGCGCAGAAGCCTGTCGGGGAAGCAGCAGCGTCGCCGCTACCCCGATGGCCACATTGTCCCAACTCAGATTACCCGTCAGCAAAAACCAAATCAAAAGCCGCAGGCCAATTTCCAGTAAGCCCAACTCAGGGTAGCGCCACATGGTTCACTCTACTTAGCAGAATCCAGACCAGCACCAACACCACACTCAAGCCGCCCACCACTGCCTCTAGCCCTTCATCCAGCCGCCATCCCTTCACAGGGATCCGCTCCCAAAACCAGCCCAGGGGGATCCCGAGGCCCAAGCTAAGGAACGCCTTGATGAGATTATCGACGTCATAGGCCGCCGGCAGCCAGAACCAGAGCAAGCCCCCGCCCCAAAGGACTAGGGCCACCTTGTCTGGCCATGCCGGGGTAGTGTCCCCGTTGGTTTGAGAAGGAAAAGCCCGCAGCACCCGCACGGCTATGCAGGTGGTGCCGACAGTAACCCCCACCAGCAGCCACTCGTGCCAGGGATCCAGAGACGACAAGCTAAGAGCCTTGGCCGCATAGCCCAAAGTGCCGGGCACCCCTGCTAGCGAGGCCGTCCCCAAGATCAGCAGCGGCCAGCGCCAGCAATTGGTTATCGCAGCCCCAACGAACAACAAGGGCTTCGCCAGCCCATGGGCCAGACCGTACAAACCCGCCCACTGGGGTGCAGCGATGACAAATCCCATCTGCGACACCGAGCTCCAGGCCAAAAGGCGCTGAGGCGTGCTGGCCATCAAAGCCAGAAGGATCCCAAAGACCGCCGCGCCTGCACTGAAGTAGGGCAGTCCCTGCACCAAGAGGGGCGAGAACTCGCTGCAGCGCACAAGGGCCATGGCGCCTGCTTTTGTAGTAAAACCGCTGAGCACCGCCGCGATGACAGGATCGGCAGTGGCATAGGTGAGGGGCAGCCACAGGCCGGCGACAAAGACCGCCCCCTTGGCCAGAAGGCCAACGGCAATCAAGGCCAGAGCCGTGGGGTCGGCCAGGGCCAAGCCGCTCATCGCCAGGGATCCGGTGCGCACATAGACCAGGATTGCGCCCATCAAGTAGAAGAGCATGGCCACATTGCTCATGAACAGGTAGCGCAGCCCCACCCAGAGCTGACGGTCGCGAGAGCGGTGCGGGGCGCTTTCCCCCAGCATCGGCTGGGACTCTGCTCGGCGACTATAGGTGAGCAGCAAAAACACGCCGATACTGAGCACCTCCAGGGCCACATAGACGCTGATCAGGTCAGCGCTGATGACGACGGCGTTGGCGCTGCCGTGGATGATTAACAACTGCATGGCCAGAAAGCGGCTGCCCACAAAGCGCCGATCCAGATACAGGGCTACCCCAAGGGTGACCAGGCCGTGGGCCAGGAGCATAGCCGCGGCGTTGCCATCGATCCGCAGCGTCACCCCGAAGTGATCCAGCAACTGGAGCTCCAACGGCGCAGCAGTTGCCCCTGGCAGGCCTCCCTGCCGCACTGCGTAGGCTATCGTCAGTCCAGCCATGATGACCAGGCCGGGACGGATCAAAGCCGGCAGCAAGTAGGTGGCGAAGGCCAGCCAAAAGGGCAGTGCCACCCAGACCAACGTAAGTTCGATCGTCAGCTCAGTCATCAGCTACCGCCTGCTCAATACTCTCCACTTCCAGGGTGGGATGATTGCGGGACAGCTTCATCACCCCCACCAACATCAGAGCTTGCACCGACAGGCCGATGACGATGGCCGTGAGGATGATTCCTTGCGGAACCGGGTCGGCATAGTCCACCTGGCGCCAGGGCTTGTAGATGGGAGTGAACACGCCGGTGCGGGCGGCCCAAATGACAAAAAAGGCGATAACCCCGGTGCTCATCACATCCATGGCCAAGATTTTCATGATTAGATTTCGCTTGACCACCACTCCCCAAAAGCCCAGCAGGATCGTAAGGACAATTGCAGCGTGTACCATGGGTACCTTGCCGTTTGAGCCTCGACGGTGATTCCGGTATTTCTGTAGTCCATTTAGCTAGAAACCGCAGAACCCCGCCCTGTAGCCGTAGGGCCAGGGCTGGGAGGAATGCAGATGACGTCGTATAGTTGTAACATGACCCAAGTTTTAACTGTCTCCTGCAAGCTCAAGGTATCTGGGTCGCAAGCCGCCAAGCTGGAGGCGACTCTGGATGCGTTTGCACAAGCACTCCTCGCGCCAGCGGGCCGGAGGCCTTACTGGGTCAACCAAAACACGCCAGAGAAGGTGGTCAACGCCTCAAGCTTCAATCGCTCTGCTACCGCGAAATTCGTACCCGCTTTGGGCTCTCCAGCAATAAGGACTCCGTCCCGCTAGCGCGAGTGGCACAACAGGTAGGCAGAAGGTTAGCCGCTGCCCGCAAGGTTGCCCAGCAAAAGAATCGTCCGGTCAAAGCGTTCAAGAGCGGCTTTGTTACCTACGGTGCCCGCATCTTTTCTTTTCGGGAGAAGGACTGGACAGTGTCACTGACCACCGTTGAGGGACGCGAGCGCTTTGAGCTGGATGTAGGTCACTACCAGCGCGGGATGCTTGCGGGTTCTCATCCCAAAGCAGCCACGTTGGTCAAACGCCAAGACGGTTCCTACTTCATTCAGATTGGCGTGGAGTCTGAGGCACCAGAGCCGGAGCACGCTGTCAAGGCAATGGGCATGGATTTGGGTAGGAGAGATATTGCTCATACCTCTGAGGGGGATCACTGCAATGGACAGCAGTTGAACCAGGTCAGAGACCACTACTCCTGCTTGAGAGCGCTTCTCCAACGCAAGGCCAGTCAGGGCACACGCAGCACTCGG